>JAGCOI010000009.1 GCA_017645485.1 Alphaproteobacteria bacterium
AATTGATGAAGCAACTGAATATTTGAGAGCAGCTTCGGCTATTGTAAACAAAACGGGCAATATTTTTTATAAGGCGCGTATTTTGAATATGCAATCGCTTTGTCTTTATTTGCAAAATTTACCGAAACAGGCCTCTTATTCGGCGCAAAAAGCTTTTGAAATGAACAAGGGTATCAATCATATCGGCGGTATGGCTTTCAGTGCGGAACTTAAGGCAGTGAGTTCGTATCGTCAGGGTGATTTAAAAAAGGCGGAAATGTTTGCGCGTGAAGCTGTTAAATATTTTAAGCAAACACGACAGGAATTTTTTGAAAATGAGGCTTTGTATGTTTTGGCGTGTATTTGTTCGGCCGGTGAGCAGTATCGGAAAGCAAATCAAATTTTTGAACGTTTGCAGAATCGAAAAAAAATGCATAAAGCATTTTTTAATATTGCAAATATTGAAGAGTTAAGATACAGTGCAGACGTTAAAAAATAAAAACCAGTAAGATATTTTTAATATTTATACGTTATCATCAGTCATAATTTGACATTTGAGACAGGGAATTAGTGTGTTGAAAAGCATTGTGATATTTGCAAGCATAACTCGATTGAGTTCGGCCATCAGCCAAAACTTAAACGGGATGGCTACTTTTTTTCAACATTATTTTGCGGGCACGGACAATTTACGCGTTGTGTCTATAATCTTACTGTTGTTGGCTTTTGTCTTATTCTTATTTTTAATCGTCATTTTATATATTAAATCGCTTCTGTCATTTATTAAAGAAAACGAATCCGGCTTCGGATCGTCGGGCGGCGGTAGAAGTGTGGAAGATCAAGAACTTGAAAAAGAGCTTGATAAAGAATTTGAGCGCGATGTGAATATGGCCAGAGGCTATGCTCAAGAGGCTCAGGCTAAAACGGTTGCCAAAAAACAACGCGCGTTGGCTCGGGATAAAAAAGAGGAAGAGCAACGTAAAAAGCAGGAAAATGCGCAAATGATACAATTCCCGAACGGTGTTCCCGATTCGTTTTTCAGGGGTAATGCCTCTTTGCAGGAATTTGATTGGAAAAAAGGACGGAAAGGGGAATTGGATGAACTTGCCGCAGGTTTGGGCAATATCAGGGTTGCGCCGAAAAGTAAACCTTTGGTGGATGTGCTCGGTTTGATTATTAATATGCTTGGACGTGATATAGACGTCGGTAAAATTGCACAAACGGTCAGAAGCAGATGTGGTGAGTTTGCATCGGAAGAAGAAGTTATTCAAACAATTGAAGCAGTTCAGAATTTTATTTCATTGGCAAATAACGGTCGTTTTTCTTCCAAAAATCTGTTACCTTCCCCCGATAGCGCGTTGATGGCTTTGTCAAACGGTGATACGGGGCCGGCACTTTCTTTAATGGAAGATTTGATTAATACAATGGTTGATAAAGCCGCTCAAACCAATATGCCTCAAAAAAGAGATATTGTGTTTTTGGAGGCCTCAAATTATGCATGTACGTTCGGAACTTTTGCAAGTATGGAAGATGATCCGTCTTTAGCCGTTTCGGCGTTTGAATTGGCACTTGAATTATCGCCGAAAAATGTAAATGCATGGAGCAGAGTGGGTGATGCTTATGCAAAATCAAAAGCTGACAGTAAAGCTGTATGGGCGTATCAAAATGTTATGAGTTCTGCCGATCAAGATACGTATCCGCATCAAATTGCAAATGCGAATCAAAAGCTTGCGCAATATTTTGAAAAGCAGGGAGACATGCAAAAAGCCGCGCAAATGTATCAGATAAGCAATGCATATTATGATGTTATTGGGATTAATGCGCGTTTAACCGATAAAGAAGAAAATATTATCGGTATTATTGAAACACAACAACAAGAATCTATGTCAAGTACCGTTAATAAGCTATTGAATTTATCTAAAAAGAAACTCGGAAATTTTATGTAATTTAATGACACAATGCGTCATAAGGAGGGAAAATGTTTCGAAAATCACTGCTATTGATGACCGTATTGATGTGTTTAAATTGCCTGAATGTAAAAGCATCTGATCTTGATATGCAAAATAATTTTCTGCAAGCCGAACAAAATTTTGATGCAAAAAAAATGCAGGCAACCGAGAAAACCAAACAACTTATTGTTTTATACAGACGTGATCCGAGTTTGGAAAATAAGACAGCGTTATTTAAACAAGTGGAAATAAACTTTAATCAAGTTTTGGAAAGTAAAAAAGTGCAACTTGAAACCTTAAAAAAACAAGGTGCGGAATTAGAACAGATTGAAAAATTGCAGGCTGTTATTGATACCATGATTGATAACAGGAAAAAAATTATCAGTCAGACCATGCGTCGTTATACAAATGAAACAGGCTTAACGGATGTGCAAAAACAACGTTATCTGCCTATTGATACGGAAAATGAAAATATTGAAATAGGATATACCCCCGTGACCAACGAGAACTATATGCTTTTTGTTCAAGAAACCGGGTATACTGCGCCGAAATATTGGGTGGAAGGCAAAATACCGACAGGCAAAGAAAAACATCCGGTTGTTGGGGTTTCTTATCTTGATGCACTTGCATATTGTAAGTGGCTTGGCGACGAACACAGTGAATATACATATCGTTTACCGACGATGTCTGAATGGGAAAAAGCCGCCGGACCGATGCCAAAAAAAGCAAAAGTCAATTGTGAACAAAATAAAGGAACGACACCTGTTGATGCCTTTGCAAAAATTCGTTCTGCTTGCGGTGCCGTTGATATGTGGGGAAATGTTTGGGAATGGACTTCGACGGAACAACAAACAAAAAGCGGCTATAAGCTTATGATGATTAAAGGCGGATCGTGGGCTTCATCTTGCATCAAAAGCCGTACGGAATATCGTTGGGATGCGCGTGAGGCAAAATCGTATGATGATACAATCGGTTTTCGTGTTGTGCGAGAACGCCTGAAAGATAAGTAAAACAAGATATTTCGTGGTATATATACCGCAATATATAACTTATAAAATATGCATAAGAAGTGTTGGATAAATTGAAAAAAGTGTTGTTTTCAATTATATTTCGTTATTATCCTGAATATAGATTTCAAATAAGGAGAAAAATGATGAAAAAATGGTTATATGTTTTTTTTATGGGGTTAATAGGTTTTAGTTCTCATATTGTAAAAGCGGAGGATAATGACATGTCTGAAAAGAAAGTATTAGTTGCCTATTTCAGTGCAACGGGAACAACGGCAAAAGTGGCCGAAAGATTGGCTTTGGCGGTGCACGGCGATTTGTTTGAAATTAAGCCGAAAGAAGCTTATACGGATGCAGATTTGGACTGGCGTGACAAAACAAGCAGAAGTTCGGTTGAAATGGCAGATAAATCTTCAAGGCCTGAGATTTCTTCACAAGTTGACGATATGGCTCAATATAATGTTGTTTTTATCGGTTTTCCGATTTGGTGGTATAGAGAACCTTCCATTATTGATACTTTCATGGAATCTTATGATTTTACCGGAAAAAGTATTATTCCTTTTGCAACATCGGGCGGTAGCGGTATGGGCGATTCGTCTGAAATTATGCAATCTCTTGCACCTGATGCCAAAGTTTATGAAGGAAAGCGTTTTGCAAGTAATGTGAGCGAAGAAACATTAAAAGACTGGGCAGATACATTCCTGATGAAATAAATGAAATTTAAGGTATATTCATCTTAAGTTTGACAGAGATAATTTATCGGATTTTCAAAGAAAAATAAAACTTTTGTGGATGAAGGGGGTTGCGGGACTTGCGTATTCGTCTTGCAGTTCCTATATTGTAAGAAAAAAATGTAGGAGAGTTGTATGGCGGATAGTAATCAAAATGCCATGGTGCCGGTTTTGCCGCTTAGAGATACGGTTGTTTTTCCAAAAATGATTGTACCGTTGTTTGTCGGTAGAGAAAAATCGATTAAAGCTTTGCAGACTGTGCAGGAAATCGGTGGCGGTATTGTTTTGGCCTGTCAGAAAAAAGCTGCTTTGGAAGATCCTAAAGATACCGATTTGTATCATGTGGGTACAATGGGCAACATTTTGCAGATGCTCAGATTGCCTGACGGAACGGTTAAAGTTTTAATTGAAGGTTTGGACAGAGTTCAAATAGAAACTTTTGATACAAAAGGCGATTTTATCAAAGCAGTAGTTAAGCCGATGAGCGAAGATAATTCAAAAGCACCTGAATTAGAGGTTTTATCACGTGCCGTTATTTCGGAATTTGAAGATTATGTGCACACGTCAAAACGTGTGTCGCCCGATGTGATAGGTGCCGTGCATCAAATTGAAGATATGAGTAAACTCGTAGATACCATTGCATCGCATTTAACTTTGAAAGTTGAAGATAAACAGTCTTTGCTTGAAGCCGTTAATTTAAGCGAGCGTTTTGAAAAATTGCTTGAATTGATGAATGCCGAACTTGCGATGATGGAAATAGAAAATAAAATTAAAACGCGTGTTAAAAAACAGATGGAAAAAAGCCAGAAAGAATATTAATTGAATGAACAAATGAAGGCCATTCAAAAAGAATTAAGTGATGGCGAAGAAGATGATGAGGTTTCCGTCTATACGAAAAAAATAGGGAAGATAAAATTTTCGAAAGAAGCCAAAGAAAAGGCGCTTGCAGAAGTTAAAAAACTGAAGATGATGGGGCCGATGAGTTCTGAAGCCACCGTTGTTCGTAACTATTTGGATTGGCTTTGCGATATTCCGTGG
>JAGCOI010000084.1 GCA_017645485.1 Alphaproteobacteria bacterium
AAAAAAAAGCCATTAAGAATGCTAATCGAACCGCCGCTGAAAATGCAAAACTACAAGATGAACAAGCCAAGCTCGCTTTGCAAGAACAACAACGAAAAAACCGGAATCTGCTTCGTCAACAGCAGGCCACCTACAAAGCTAACTTAGGGGCATTAAGCACCAGCAGCTATTCCGGAACAGGGCAAACGTATCTGAACGCCTTACAGCGCGAATACGATATTGAAGATAAATATTTGCAAAATCAAGCCAAAAAAATGATAAAAACCGCTTAAATTTTTATATACGCTCTATTTCCCGCGCGGCATCAACCGCCGCATTCAAAACACTGCTCGGCTTAAATCCGACATATTTTAAATCGAGCGGCACGGCATATCCGTTTTCATAAAGCGTATGAATAAACCGATAATGTTTTTTGGTCAACCAACTCTGTCCTTCAAAAATAAAAACCGGTTTACCCGTACCGCAAGCCTCCGAAGCCATTGACACCGAATCTCCGGTCGCAATAATATTATCGGCCGAAGCCAAATAACCCAAATACGGATTTTCAGCCTTATCTCCCCAAAGAAAAGTATACATCGGAAAATCTTTAACGGCATTCATAATAACATCTTGTGCTTCTTTGCCCGTTCTGCGCGAGGTTGTTATCAGGATACTGCCGCCTGTTTTATTCTTAAAAGCGGCAATTTTCTCAGCTAATTGCTGAGCATTGTCCAGTGTAAAAGGCCTTTTTTTGATAGCACCGCCCACAATCACGGCCGTCAACGGTCTCGGCAAATCGGCAAAAGCGGCTTCCCATTTTTCCCGTGCCTCTGCCAAAACACTACGCGTCACGCGATGCGGTGCACCGATTAAATACCTGAAACTTTTGTGAAACGGTTTATCTTTATCATGCTCGGGCAACAACACAAGCTCAAATTCATCAAGTCCGGCTTCCCCCGGATACATCAATTGAATAAGCTTTGTTTGAGGATTCATTTTTTTGATATATCGCGCCACGGGAACGGTACGCCGACTGATGGACAGAACATAATCCGGCCATGGCTTATTAAACAGCTTTTTACTTTCGGATGTCAGACCGATTAAGGTTTTACCGCGCATAAAATTCGGCAATCCGGACAATTTCGTATAGTCCGTCTTTTTTTCGACAACCTCAAAATGTGCCGTATTTAATTGGCTGATAATTCCTCTTGCCTGACCGACGCTTCCGGCACGATTATCTATGAGAACCCATAAAACCTTCTTCATTCCTCATCTCCGACTTTCAAATTATGTTACAGTTTATGACAAACATTTTCGATGTTCAAGAAATTTTTTTGAAAACTTTGTAATAGTTTCAAAATATTCTTGAAGTTTGATGAAAACCGCATAGAATACACTCAAAAAAAGGATTTTATCGGAGAAAGTTTTTATGGAAAAAGTACTTGTTACATCTGCGTTGCTTTATATTAACGGTTTACCCCATCTCGGTCACATGATCGGCTGTTTGTTACCTTCGGATGTTTACGCACGATTCATGCGCCTAACCGGACATAACGTGCTTTATATTGTCGGCACCGACGAACACGGCACTACATCTGAGGTCGGCGCATTAAAAGCCGGTATGGATGTTCAAAGCTACTGTGATATGTTTCATCAAAAACATCGTGAAGTTTATCAAAATTTCAATCTCTCTTTTGATTATTTCGGGCGCACTTCTAGCGAACAAAACAAAGAAATCACCTATCGCATTTTTAACGACTTGGATAAAAACGGTTTTATTGAAGAAAGAGAAATCAAACAAATCTACAGTGTGGATGATAACATGTTTTTGGCCGATCGTTACATTACCGGCACATGTCCTTACTGCGGATATGAAAAGGCCAGAGGCGACCAATGCGAAAATTGCACCAAAGTTTTGGAACCGACCGATTTAATCAACCCCAAAAGTGCCGTTTCAGGTTCTTCAAATCTTGAAGTGCGCACCTCAAAACATTTATTCTTAAATCTGCCGAAAATAGAACCCGAACTCAGACAATGGCTCAAATCTAAAGAAGCTTTTTGGCCTGACATTGCTTATTCCATTGCGTTAAAATGGCTTAAAGAGGGATTAAAACCGCGTTGCATCACGCGTGATTTAAAATGGGGTTTTCCCGTACCTAAGCAAGGTTTTGAAGACAAAGTTTTTTACGTTTGGTTTGATGCCCCGATCGGCTACATCGGCATCACGAAGCAATGGGCAGATGAAAAACCGAACGAACGTGATTGGAAAGATTGGTGGTTTGAAGATAAAGACGTTTACTATGTTCAGTTTATGGGCAAAGACAACGTACCTTACCATTCCATCACATTTCCGGCAACATTGCTCGGCACAAAAGAAGGTTTCAAACAGGTTGATTACTTAAAAGGCTCAAGTTATTTAACCTATGAGGGCGGTAAATTTTCAAAATCCGAAAACAGAGGTGTTTTTGCAACCGATGCCACAAAAGAGTTTGAAGCCGATTATTGGCGCTATTTTCTCATGAGCAACATGCCCGAAAGTTCCGATTCGTGTTTCACGTTTGACTTATTTGCCTCCGTTGTCAACAAAGACTTAAACGGTGTTTTAGGTAATTTTGTATCACGTGTTTTGAAAATGACGGCCTCAAAGCTCGGTCCTACCGTTCCGACAACAGGCGAGCAAACATCTTTTGAGCAAGAATTGTTAAGCAACCTGAAAACACATATTGATTTATATTTCAAATATATGACTGCTCTTGAATTCAGAAAAGCCTTAAATGAGTTACGCGCCGTTTGGGTTGAAGGCAATAACTACATCACCGTTACCGAACCTTGGACGGTCGTCAAAGAAAATCCTCAAAGAGCCGGGGCCATCTTAAACACCTGCATCAATTTAATACGCGTTTTTGCCCTGTTGACATTTCCGGTTATGCCGCACACATCTGAAAAGATGCTTGCTTTATTTAACTTAAACATCAATCCGAATGCCGATTTAAAAGATTTTGACCTTCAAAAAGAAATGGCATACTTTAAGGGCAGCGAACCGTTTGAAATCGGCGAAGCTTTGTTCGAGCGGATTTCGCCTGAACGCATCGCTGAACTGAAAACAAAATACGGGAGTTAAACATCATGAAAAAAGCAAACAATTTTAAGGATTTACGCATGTCCGGTTTTGTAAAATGGTTTCATCACCTGATTATGTTTATCACTTATCCTTTTCGTCATTTTTACATATTTTTTTCTGTTGTATTGTTAGCTTGTATTTTCATTATCGGCATTCCCTTGTTGCATGACGTACCCTTAAAACAAATACCCGCATGGTATCAAAATCTTTTTACTTTACAAATGCCCGCGCGTGTTCATCGCATTATGGGCACACCCAAACAGATAAAGCCTAAAAGATTTAAAAAAGACATTAAATTGACGCATGCCGTTCTTGAACCAAAGCCGGCCGCCACAAATAAAGCAATAACAAAAGAAGAAC
>JAGCOI010000085.1 GCA_017645485.1 Alphaproteobacteria bacterium
ATCTATCATTACAAATTTTAACTCACTCGGTTTATGTTTTTTAATCAATGAGATAATAAAAGCATTTAAGCCGACTGATTTCCCCGAACCTGTTGCACCTGCAACCAAAAGATGCGGCATTTTGGCCAAATCGGCAAAAACAGGTGTGCCGTCAATCTTAACACCTAAGCTGATGGGGAGGGCTCCTTTTGCGGTTTCGGCCTCTTTAGAAGAAAGGACATTTTCAAGCGGTGTGGTCTGAAATACATCATTGGCAATTTCAAAACCGATACAACCGTCATCGCACACATTGCTCACACGCAAATTTTTAACGCCCATTTCACGCGCAATGTCTTCAAGCGAGGAGGTAATGTTTTTGATTTTTGTGCCGGCTTTAGGCTTAAATTTGATTTGCTTAATCAAGGGGCCGACAATTTCGCCTTCGACTTTTCCTTCAACGCCATAATGTAATAAAATTTCTTCCAAATCAGACATTTATAAAACTCCGTTAAAGTTTAACTATTAGATTTTAACATTTTTTCAGGGGCTTTAATTCCAAGCAAATACAATGCTTGTTTTAAAATATCGCGCACAAGTTTGGCAAGCTTTAAACGCGAACCGGCAAGCGTTGCATTTTCTGCACTCATAATCGGGCAGGTATTATAAAACGAACTGAAAATTTGCGCCAACGTGTAGGCATAATCAGCTATAATACTCGGTTCTTTTTCAGCACCCGCACGATAAACGGCATTTTCAAAAGCAGCCGTCTTTAAGGCAAGTGTGCGTTCATCATTTTCTTTAATGATGATATCTTGTTCTTTAATGCCGTTTTCTTCGGCTTTTCGTAAAATAGAATTAATGCGCGCAATTGCATATTGAATATAAGGCCCTGTTTTACCGTCAAATTTTGCGAAATCTTCTATATCGAACACATATCCGGATGACGCTGTATTCTTCAAATCTTGAAATTTAATGGCCGCCATGGCTACTTCTTGAACAAGTGCATTAATTTCTTTTTGACCGTAGCCAGCCACTTCGCCGGCTTTAGGCATGGATGATTGTACTTTTTCTTTGCTCATCAAAATTAAATCTTTGAGGTTCATCACACCGCCATCTCTTGTTTTAAATGGTTTTCCGTCTGCACCGTTAACAGTTCCGAACCCAACGTGAACAAGACGAGCAGAGGGGGCAAGTTCCAACATTTTAGCTGCTTCAAAAACCTGTTCAAAATGTAAAGACTGACGTTTATCCACTACATAAATAATTTCATCGGCTTTCAAATCGTCCGCACGCATTTTGATGGTGGCAATATCGGTTACCTGATAGCCGAAACCACCGTCTGATTTAACCAATATAACGGGGGGCATCGGTTTGTTGGTTTGTGGCAGTCTTATAATGGTTGCGCCGTCATCTATTTCGGAAAGACCTTTTTCTTGTGCAATTTTAACAATTTCACCGCATGTTTGGTGAGCATCACTTTCGCCGAGCCACAAGTCAAAATGCGTATCAAGCTCATCATAGTTTTCTTTGACGGCTTCAACAGATACGGCTCTCAAATGTTTCCAAGCCTCAACATATTCTTTGTTTCCGTTTTGTAATTC
>JAGCOI010000086.1 GCA_017645485.1 Alphaproteobacteria bacterium
AAATAAAACGAGATATTTTATCAAAACGGCGGCAATATCCGTTTTGGCATATTTGCTTAAAGCACCGATCATCTCGGCAACAAGATAATATTGATAGCGTTGCAATACGCTTTCAAGTGTTATAAACAAAAATAACCCGAGAGTGATATATTTTGCCTGCTTAAGATACCCGTATAAAAACCGCCAAACCACAGCATTTCTCCTTAAAAAGAGTATGCTGAAATTACAAAACCTTGTCAATAAAAAAACTGTCCCGTTATGAAACTATTTTTTGAAACTACCTTTGCTTTTCAAAGGTTTTTTGTTCAATCAAAGCAATCGGTTTTGGTAAAGCTTTTTGATTGTGATGATGTTTTTTTCTAAAATTCTTTTTCTTTTGATAATTCGGTTCGGGTAAAATTTCAAAATCTTTTTGCATGTTTTCGATTTGCTCGTGTATCGGCAAATCGGAGAGCATATTTTGAATTTCTTTTTCATAATCTTTGGTGGCAAACAAAAGTTTAGCCATATCCATCGGATTTTGCGTTTTTAAAAGCTGTTTGGCGGCGGCTTCGGCAACCTGTCTTACAAAGCCGCTTCTGAAAGCGCGTTGTGCATTTTCTCTGTTTTCTTTAACGGTTTTTTGTTTTTCTTCAAAATATCTGCGTTGAAAACGCGAAAATTCACTGACGGGGGATAAACCGGTCGCAAAATTTTTAAGCCCCTGCGCTTCTGTTTTTTCATCACTCAAAGCCCTGATGCCGCGGCTTCCGGGCGAACGATAAATAATCCAGTCATAAACAATTTCATCTTTAAGGCTGCTTTGTACAACCTTTTCTTCAACATCGTTAAAATCAACATGTTTAACGGTGCCGGCCTGATCGGCATAAACAATAATGTTTTCAAAAAAGAAATCTTCGGTATATTTGGCTTGTGAAAGATGGTTTGTTAAAACATGCGTCATTAAAACGGCTATTAAACCGAGTTTTAATTCGGTGTTGGCCACATAAGTAATTTTTCTCGGATCTCTCATAACCTCGGGCAGGCTTAAAGCACGGTTAATAGCCAAAACATGAATTTGTTTTAACAAAGCACGCTGTTTGTCGCTTAATAAAAGATTGCTTTGAATGTCCATATCGGCCGCTTTTTTTGCAAAAGAGCGTGCGACTTCTTCTATTTTTTGTTTCTTTTTTATATCTTGAATCGTTGTATCTTGCATTTTCTTTTTCTGCAATTTTTTCGGCATCGTAACAAATTTATAATCATAATGCAATATTTATCTTATCTAAAGTGTTTATTTTGTGCTTGAAAAATAAAATCAAAACGTTATAGTGAGAGCATTAATTAATTCAAAGGATAAATAAATGTCAACAGAAACAAATATTCACCGCGAGTCGCGGCTTGCAAAACTTCGCACATTACAAGAAAAAGGTTATAATCCGTATCCCTATAAATTTGAACCGACGGCTTATGCGGCCGATTTACAGGAAAAATATAAAGATTTAGAGGTCGGTGCCGACACCGAAGACCGTGTTACCGTTGCGGGTCGTGCCATGGCGGTGCGCAACAGCGGTATGTTTATCGACTTAAAAGATACCACGGGTAAAATTCAGGTGTTCTGCCACAAAAATCACTTAAACGAAAATGATTTAGAGCTTTTAAAGTGTTTGGATGTGGGTGATTTGGTCGGTGTTACGGGTTATATTCGTCGCACGCCGCGCGGTGAATTGTCGGTTGCGGCCGAAAAGTTTGATATCATTTCAAAATCACTTCAACCGTTGCCCGAAAAGTTTCACGGTTTAACCGATATGGAAGCAAGATATCGCCAGCGTTATGTTGACTTTATCATCAATGATGATGCCAAAGAAATTTTCAAAAAGCGTTGTCAGATAACCTCGGCTATTCGGCGTTATTTTGAACAACACGGCTTTTTGGAAGTTGAAACACCGATGTTGCACCCGATTATGGGCGGTGCAAATGCCAAACCGTTTATTACGCACCATAACACACTTGATATGGATTTATATTTGCGTATTGCACCGGAGCTTTACTTAAAGCGTTTGGTTGTCGGCGGTTTTGATAAAGTTTTTGAAATCGGACGTAATTTCAGAAATGAGGGCATTGACAAAAGTCATAATCCGGAATTTACGGCTTTGGAAGCCTATCAGGCTTATGCGGATTATAACACAATGGCCGATTTAATACCGGATTTGTTAAGATTTGTTGCCAAAGAAGTTTTGGGCACAACCGTTGTTAAATTCGGTGAACATGAAATTGACATTGCCAAGCCGTTTGCACGCAAATCAATTGTTGATTTGGTTAAAGAATATGCCGGAATTGATTTAATGGAAGCACAAGATGTTTACCGGGCACGCGAGATGGCATCATCAATCGGTGTTGATGCGTCAGATTGTGCTTCATGGGGCAAAGTGGTGCAGGAAGTGTTTGATCAAAAGGTTGAACATAATTTAATTGATCCCGTTCTTGTTATGGATATGCCCAAAGATGTGTCACCGCTTGCAAAAACACACCGTTCAAATCCGCGTTTGGTAGAACATTTTGATGCTTATATTGCCGGTATGGAACTCGGATGTGCTTATTCCGAACTTTCCAATCCGTTAGAGCAAAAAGAGCGTTTTGATGCACAGGCCGAAGCGCGTGAAGCCGGAGATGAAGAAGCGCAAATGTTTGATGAAGATTTTATCAATGCGCTTGAAAATGCTTTTCCGCCGACAGGTGGTATGGGTATGGGTATCGACAGGCTGGCTATATTCTTTACCGGCGCAGATACCATTCGTGATGTCATTGCTTTTCCAACCTTAAGAAAGAGAGACTGAAGTGAAAAAAAACGTTAAAATTGAAAAAAAATCACCGCTTGCGTTCAAATTGATGTTTGCGCTGATTATTGCCGTAACATTTGCTTTTGTTTGGTTCGCCGGATATGTTTTTGCCGAAAAAAATGTTGAAAAACAGGCTGAAACAACAAAAGTTGTGATTGTGATGGAACCCAAAAGCGAGGCGGAGCCCGTTTTTGAAGTCAAAGAAGATGTGTCTGTAAACAACGCTAAAAATGAGGTTGTTGTTGAAGATGTTGTTGAAGAAAACAAATCGGTTCTTCAAGAAACGGTAAATTCAAATTTAACGCCATACGTATCGATTGTTGTTGATGATATGGGCATCAGTGCCAAACATACCGAAGAAATCTTAAGCATTCATGCGCCGTTAACATCTTCGTTTTTAACATACGGCGAAAATTTGAATACATACGCCAAAGAAGCTTTGGAAGCCGGTCATGAGATTATGATTCATGTGCCGATGGAGCCGATGGGTGCGGCAGATTTAGCGCCTGACACACTTAAAGTTTCAATGAGCGATGATGAAATTAAAGAAGCATTTTTAGAAATGCTTGCAAAATTTGACGGTATTGATGTTAAAGGCATCAATAATCATATGGGCAGTTTATTTACCCAAAGCGCGCCGAAACTCGACATAATCATGACAATCTTAAAAGAAAAAAGCTTATTCTTCTTAGATTCAAAAACAACGGAATATTCGCAAGCTTTGGAGGTATCTCAAATTGATGAAGTTCCCTATATTGCACGTGATGTGTTTTTAGATAATGAAAACGATTATGAAAAAATAAAAAGCCGGCTTGAAGAAACAGAAAAAATTGCTGAAAAAACAGGCTTTGCCGTGGCTATATGCCATCCGAAAAGCCAAACGTACGAAGCATTAAAAGATTGGGTTGACGGCTTAAAAGATAAAAACATCAAATTAATCCATTTAAGCGATATGATAAAATTGAAAAAATAATAAAAAAAGTTTTTTTATGTTTTAATGCCGGAATAAGTCCGGCATTTTTACTCCTGTCATTGTAAGCCCGTAAGGGCGCGGCAATCTCCTTCGTTGCTATGCACCCTACCCCGTCATCTTAGAATCGTAGATGAGCAAGAGGCAAAGCCGTCGCGCTCCACTTGTTAGAGTTCGTCATGCTGGAATCGAAGAAGAGCAAGCGGCAAAGCCGTCGCGCTCCACTTGTTAGAGTTCGTCATGCTGAACTTGTTTCAGCATCTCCTCACTCATCGTTGATTCCAGCATCTCTATCCTGTCATTGTGCATACTTCACGTGTCATTTATTAAAAAAGCCTCCCTTTTTTATAAAAGGAAGGCTTTTTATTACATAAAATCAAAGACTTAGTATCTTTTTGCCATTTCAGAAAGAGGTATAACCTTAATCTGATCGGCATGACCTGCGGCACCGAAAGCAATATAGCGGGCTTCACAAACCTTTTGCATTTCTTCAATTGCCGGCTTCAAATATTTGCGCGGATCGAACTC
>JAGCOI010000087.1 GCA_017645485.1 Alphaproteobacteria bacterium
AAGAAAATCTTGCTTATTATCCGGAAATTGTCGATATTTTGCTTTCTGTCTTGCAAAGCAAAGATTACTGCATCAGGTTATTTAAAAAAAATTGGTACAGATACAATATGTATCAGCCTGACAGTGTCACCGTTTTGTGCAAGGATTCTGTCGTGTTTTGGATTGAAACTGTAGCTATTATTAACTTGTTTTACCAATACGAACTAGATAAAAAATACCCTCAATTTATTCGCATTAAATTAAATGAACTCGGCCGTAAAATATATAAACAAAAAGGATTTAAGGCAACACTCAATGCCTTAAAATCAAAACAAGCAAAAAAATATTTTATTTATGCCGCAACACTCAGGCGTTTTTTAAGATACCTCTTTTTGATTGACAGGCAAATCAATCGCACAAAAATCTATCTTTTCGGTATCAAAATATTTGCCTGTAAGCGCAAATATTAGTACTTTAATATCAAAAAACAATACTTTAAATATTTCAATAAACCACATCCCTTGATGCTTATTATTTTTTCTTTTTGATAGTGTTTCAGCGATTGGGCAAAATATTCAAGCATTTGCCTTTTCTCATTTTCTCTTGCGCAAAGACAACATTTATATTGATTGTTTACATACCTTCTAAATACAATGCGCCTGATATATTCCACATCATTCTTGTGAGCCATTTTTAAACTCAAAAAATTTATTTTATCAATCACCGCTCGATAATCCTGAATATGTTTGAGCGTCGTTTTCTGATTGGAAATAGATAGCATATTTTGCGTATATAAATACAGTTTTGCATCTAAAACAACCGTCTTTGGTTCACAAAGCAAAACCTCAACCGAATATGGTCCGTCTTCATAATAAATGCCTTTTGTAAAAAACATATCTTTAATCAACGAATGTTTATAAAATTTAGTCCACACATTCAAAGATATTTTAAATGGTCCCTTGGCAAGCAAAAAGTCCAAAGGGTGTCTGCTCTCAAAGGCTTTGATTTTTTCTACATCAAAATCACACCCCTCAAAACTTTGGCCATCCGATTTTTTAAAACCGAAACAAACTAAATCTGCTTTATGTAACGTAGCAAAATGCATGCATATCTCAAAAGTTTGCGGCTGAATGGCATCATCCGAATCCAAAAAATATACATATTCGCCGCACGCTTTTTTCAACCCCGCATTACGTGCTTCGGATAAGCCCTGATTTTCTTGTCTGATAACTTTTATGCGTTTATCTTTATTCTCAAAATCTTTTAAAATGGAATAACTGCTGTCATTTGCCCCGTCATCAACACATATCAATTCAAAATTTGAAAATGTTTGATTAAGCACACTTAAAATACAACGTTTCAGATATTTCTCCACGTTATAAACAGGCATAATAACCGAAATTTGCGGATAAAGACACATATATAAAGTTCCTTTTAATAGTTTAAACTGCCTTTAAGGCAGTTCAACCAAAAGAAACCATATACAAAAACACCAAAAACAAACGACTGTTTTTAAGCATAAAAACAATATCGCAAAAAAATGCTGTTGTATAAGGCTTCTGACGGCCCTGCACCCAAAGGATACAAAAGGATTATATAAATACTTCAAAAAAACACAAGTGTTTTTTATTTGAAATTTTCTTTCAAAAACTTAATTTCCTGTCCCCAACCGGTCAAGTCGTTCGGCGTTTCCAAAATAAACGGCAGATGCTTCAATTTTTCATGGTTGATAAAGCGCACAATCGCCTCAAATCCGATGCTCCCTAGCCCTATTTTTTCATGTCTGTCTTTGTTTGAAGCAAACGGCATTTTGCTGTCGTTTAAGTGAACCGCCTTTAATTTATTTAAGCCGATAACTTTATCAAACTCATCCAAAACCCCGTCAAGATTATTTTTAATATCATAGCCTGCCGAATAAACGTGACATGTGTCCAAACACACGCCCATTTTCTCTTTTAAATCAACCTTATCTATAATGGCACGCAACTCTTCAAATTTTGAACCGACCTCTGAACCTTTGCCTGACATTGTCTCCAGCAAAACCGTTGTCGTTTGCTCTTTTCTTAAAACTTTGTTGAGCAAATCGGCAATCATTTCAATGCCTTTTTCAACCCCTTGTCCCACATGGCTTCCCGGATGAAAATTGTAATAATTGTTCGGCACATATGCCATACGTTTTAAGTCATCTTTTAAAACCATCTCGGCAAATTCACGCGTTTCCGGCTTGTCCGAACACGGATTTAATGTGTATGGGGCATGCGACACAAATTATTGCAATCCGTAATTTTGCGCTTTTTCAAAAAAAAGTTTAACATCTGTTTCATCAATATCTTTAGCCTGACCGCCTTGCGGATTACGCGTAAAAAATTGAAACGTATTCGCCCCGATTGCACATGCGTCTTTTAATATACCGCAAAACCCTTTAGATATCGAAAGATGTGAACCGACAATAAGCATATTTTTTTCCTTTCCGGCCTATTTTTCGACAGATTTAGCTTTTCTTGTTCTTGTGTCCGTATTTTTCCGTTATTGTTTGGAACAACACATATAAAAGCGGTATCACCATCAAACCGCCGGCCGTACCGATAAGCATTCCGTAAAACACCGGCACACCGATGGCCACTCGGCTGCCCGAGCCCGCACCTGTGGCAACAATAAGCGGAAACACACCCAAAATAAACGTAAACGCCGTCATCAACACCGCTCTGAAACGTTCTTTTGTGGCAATGGTGGCCGACCTGTCTATTGATGTCCCTTTGGCGCGTTCATCACGGGCAAACTCCACAATCAAAATAGCGTTTTTAGAAGCCAGACCGACAAGCAAAATCAAGCCGAGTTGGGCATAAATACTAAGCGGCAACCCGCTGATAATAATACCGGCAAAAGCACCGAGCATGGCAACCAACACCGAGCTTAAAACCGACACCGGCAACATCCAGCTCTCATATTGTGCAACCAAAAACAAATAGCCGAACAACACCGCCAACGCAATCAACCAACCGACCTGTCCGCTGTTTTTCTTTTCTTGCAAACTCATGGTCGACCATTCATAGCTGTATCCGGCAGGCAATGCTTTTTGAGCCAAATCTTCCATGGCTTTCATGGCCTGTCCGCTCGAAACGCCCGGCGCCGTCATGGCCGTAATGGATGCCGCCGGAAACTGGTTGTACCTGTCCAAGCTGCGCGGTGCCTGAATCATCTCAACGGTCAACAAACTGCCCAAAGGCACCATATTGCCCGTATTACTCGGCACATAAAGTTTTTTAATGCTCTCAATATCTTTTCGATAATCCCATGCGGCCTGAATCATAACCTTATTAACTTGCGTCCCGATGTTAATATCATTCACATATCCGGAACCCAAATAATTTTGCAACACCGAATAAATGCTCGAAATCGAAACATTCATCACC
>JAGCOI010000088.1 GCA_017645485.1 Alphaproteobacteria bacterium
TATTTAATGAAAGCATATAAAGACAACATATTCACTTTTTTGAAAACAATCCTGATGGTATTCGGGCTTGTTTGTATGTTGTCTGCCTGTCAAACCGAAAAAGGCGATGTGAGCGCAATGGACGGAGAACTGACCGGTGAAGAATCCGATTTAGATGAGCAACAGCGTTCCTGTTGGCAAGCCGAAATTCTTGCAGCTTTTTACGATGCCATGGCCGCATCTTCACTCAACACCTACCCGAAAGTTACGGGGAGCGCCATGCCGTGTATGATGGTTGCTTTTGCACTCTGGCTTTCTTTGAGAATATTAAAACATATCAGTTCCGTTGTTGAAGAAAGTCCGGCCGAAATCTGGACCGAAGTCTTTAAAATGGCTTTTGTTTGCCTGACCTGTGGTTTACTTGCCTCATCAACAGGCTTTTTACTTTTTGTTCTCAATAAAATCATTTTTCCGATTTATTATGCGTTTTTGGAATACGGCAGTGAAATATTAAATGCCATGACTCAAAACGGTTCCATGGGCTCGGAAGGCGTCTATTTGGGTGAACCCGGAAAAGGCTTTTGTATTGTCTATACCAATTCACTTACCTGCCAAGCCCCGACACCGTCCGAGGTCAGCCTGACCGAGTTTCCGTCAGGCCCGTCCGAAATGATGCAATGTTTAACCTGCGCCACAAGTGATCGCATGCAACTCGGTTTTACGTTAAGTACTTTTTTAATGACAATGAACACTTTATCGGCCGGCATGTGCGGCATTATATTATACGCTATTTTCAGCATTGTTAAAATTGCTTTTGTTTTTTATATGATTGACAGTATTTTCCGCATGAATATTATGATTATTCTTTTGCCGTGTTTAATCTTAGCTTATCCTTTTAAATACACGCGCAAATGGACCACAAACGGTTTCTTATCTATCTTAAATTCATCGGCTATTATGGCTTTTATTGCCATTTTAATTGCCATGGCTCTGCTTGCCATGCAATATATTTTGGTTGATAACACAGATTTGTTCGGCAGAAGAGAAAATTTCACCGAGTTTGGCATCATACCGCTTTCACTTATTTTAATAGGTTTCTTAATCTTAAAAAGCATCGGTATTGCCGTATCTCTCGCAGACAGCTTTGTCGGCGGCGGCGCCGGAAGCGATTTTCAAAAGAAAATTGCATCACTGGCTGCACAAGTCGGCAAAAAACTCTTTACATGGGTTTCGGGCGGTGTCGGTAAACTTATTATGAGAAGCCCGGCCGCACAAAGAATAAAAGAGGCACGCGACAAAGCAAAAGAAAACATCAACAAAATGGCAGGGAGATCGTAACATGAAACGCTTTTTGCCATCAGTCTTTTTTCTTTTTACCGCATTGATAACATTATGTCCGTTGTTTGCGGCGCATGCCGAACGTTTGATAAACGATCAATCCATTATTTGCGGTTATGAAAAAACCGACCAAGGTTTAGAACCTGTTAAGTGCAATTTGGAAAATCAAAAATGTATTGTTTGCCGTGAAAAAAACTATGGTATCACACTCACCTATAAAACGGTTAAACAGGTCTATAAATGCGTTAATGCCAATGCTTCTTATCCCAAAAGATGCAAACCGGCAACAAACGGCGGTTTAACGGGTGACCAGTGGACCAGCGATATGTTGGGCTTATTTAAGGTCAGAAGAGTTGAAGGGCAAAACTGTATTGCAGAAAACTTCGTCAGCAAATACACAAATTGTTACGGGTGCGCCGTGGTGCAAACATTAACGTCCGCTTTTGTTAAAGCGGCAGGTAAGGCTTATGAAACCTCAAGACAGGCGGCCAATGTTATTATAACAATTCTCATGTCACTGTGGCTTGCGTTTTTTGCGCTTAAGAACGTATCCTCTTTTGCCACGATAGAACCGATGAAAATGTTGCAGGAATTTTTCACGCAATGCTTTAAGGTTATCCTTGCTTTAGTCATTATAAATTCAGGCATACAAACAATCCTGCAATATACATTGGTTCCGATACTGTCTGTCGGAACGGATATTGCCGACAGCATCACCGCAAACGTAGCACTCAGTCAAGACGGACTGACTGCAGATGATTTAGGAGGTGACGAATAATGAAAAAGCACCTTCGTTTCATACTTGCCGTTATCATAACAACCGTATGTTGCTTAATGTCTTCTTTTAGTGAAGCTCAAACATTTTCCGAGCGTAAACTCGCAATCGGCAATAAAGAAAACGGCACTTACGTTGCACATTATAATAAACAATTAAGTAAAAGTGAAAAAGCCGCCATCTGTTCCAGATTGCAAAATACGGCCCAATCATATACCACAGAAGATGCCTCTTTGGGCGGCGGTATTATTCCGGATGATGTTTTGGTCAGTATTTTTAACACAACGCGCAATATTTCCGACTCGTTAAAGCTTGTTTCCTCATTGGGCGATGCCCTGATGTGCCATGCCGTACATGCCGCCAAACATCATGTCAAAATCATGGGCGTTGAAATAATGGCTTATCCCGATATTCCCGTATGGTTATGCGGTGCAATCATTTATTGCTTCGGTTTTATGTTTGTCTTGAGTGTTACTTTTTATGTTGTCGACATTTCTTTCAAACTCGGCTTTGCCATTATATTACTGCCTATCGGTATTGCTTTATGGCCGTTTGAAAAAACAAAAGATAAACTGCCCATTCTCATTTCCATTTTCTTAAAAACAGCCGCAATTTTCGCTTTTCTTGCGATTACCGTTTCTTACACCGTGGCCATGCTTTCGCAAGCTTTGGGTTCTGAGGGTATGACACCTATATATGAAGCCATTACCAAAAATGATACCGATTTTATCGGTGAAACATTTGCCATCGGCAGCGGTATCTTTTTAATCCTTTTGGCTGTATTGATTTACGGTATGAAACTTATCGGTTCAACCATTCCGAACTATGTCGATAAATTCTTTCCGGATAAAGCTTTCGGCAGCAGTTCCCCGATGCATCATCTGGCAACGCAGGCCATGGATTTTGCCAAGAAAAAAGCGATTGCACCGGCGGCTGATTTTGCAAAAGACGTTGCCGCCACACAGCTCGGTAAAGCAACCGAAAAAACCGGACAATTTTTACAAGGCGGCTACAAAAACACAATTAACAATATCGGACGTGCCGTCAGAAACCCGAGACAGGTTACCGAAAAAATGCGCCTTAACCTTGAATACGGCAAAAAAATCGCTCTTGCCAATTTCCAATTAGGGAAACAAAATCGTCAAGATGCCAAACAAAATCTACGTGATGAACGAGATCAAAAAAAGCAATCTCTTGATACTCATATTGATCAACTAGAACAACAAAGAGCCGATGAAAAACAACATCAGCATGAACAACGTATGCAAAATGATCCTGCTTACAGAGCACGGATGGAACGTCGGCAAGAACGTACCGACCATATCAATAAAATTGATCAAAAATTGGCTGATATCGATAAAAACATGAACAGCCATCTGCTTGATAAAAATAAAGCTTTCGATTCCATAGAATCTTTTGCCGAAAAATTAAAAAACAATCCGCTGGCAAGAGCTTCCGATGCCGTTCATGCACATAAACAACAACGTTTTAATCAAATAGACCATGGTAAATTCGCAAACAAAGAAGGCGACGGTGCAGTCAAACGTACTTTCAATGCCGTTATGAGAGGTGGTCAAAAAGCCTTTGCATCGGCTGTTCACGGAGTTGCTCAAGTACCGTTATCCGTTGCCTCCAACACAACAAACCTGCTGATTAATACCGCAAGCACCGTTGCTCAGGTGGGTGCGGCAATTCCGATGAGTGTTTCAAACGGTGTTGTCAGAGCCGTATACGGCGCACAAAAAATTGTACCGAATCTTCAAAAAGCATATTACAAACCGGCGTCACTTGTTAAAGGTGCCGTTAATGCGACAGGAAAAGTTATGGAACAAACCGGACAAGCCATGCAAGACCACAGACCGGAAGAGAAATAGGATCAAATAAAATGTTAAGGGTGCGTAAAACATATAAATTTATAAAATCAAGCCTCATTTATGCGGTTCTTGCGGCATGTTTTACCGTGTTTTGTGCACACGCACAATCGTTTAATGCAAGTTCTTCCTGTAACAAAGTATCCTGCAATAATTCAACTTGTCAGCTTACCTTAAACTCAGCGGGCCTGTTATCCGAAAAATGCCCTGAAGGTAAACGATTTGACGTGGATCCGAATTGCGTGATGAATAATAATGTTTCAGAAGGCTCCTGTATGGATACAATGCCTGTTCAGTCCATCAAACGCGTATCCGAAACAAACTGCTATCGCGCAAACGGTGCCGGCGGCAATCCCACACCGCGTAACCACTTGGGAACGGATTATTCCGCTGCCGAAGGCACGGTTGTTACGGCCGCAGCCGACGGAACCGTTTTTTGGGCAAAACCGTTGACCGGTGGCGGCAATACAATTATGATAGAACACGAAAAAAAATGTCCATGCACATCGCGTAATTGTGAAAATACTTATGTCACCGTTTATATGCACCTTCGTTCATTTATCGTAACGGGCGGTTCGGTTAAAAAAGGCACACCGATTGGTTATGTCGGCGGTTCAAACTACACATCTCAAGGCGAATTGTGCCAATACGGACACGGTACATCAACTTGCAAGCCCTATGGTCCGCACCTCCATTTTGAAATTCACAGCGGTTCTTCCAAGCAAAGTTATGCCACACTCAAACAGTCTGTTATCGATCCTTTATGTGATGATATTCAAAGCTTTTGCGGCGGATGTTCCAATAACGTTAAAGAAGACTGTACCGGTAAAGACAACTACGGTCAATGGGAAGATTTAAGCGAAAAAGCGGCGGAAGAAAAAAAAGCGGCCGATCCGAAAAGCGTTGCCTCCAGCACGGATTTAACGGATGCAATGCCTTCATATGCCAACACATCTTGCGATTATAATAACTTTTTAATGGACGATTCCGAGACATGCCTCTTTTGCGACTTATTCAGAATTTTATTTAACACGGCAAGCGTCCTTGCTCAAAAAACTTACAACGCCTTAAAAGACGGTATTGCCCAAGTTGTTATTGTTGCTTTTGCGCTCTGGATTGCGTGGTTCATTTTCAAACAAATTTCTTCTTTTGAAGTCAAAAAACCTGCCAAAATGTTGCAAGAAATACTTGTACAAGCCTTCAAGGTTTTGCTTGTCATTTTAATATTGAAAGTCAGCTACGGACAAATCTTAAAATTAACAATAGATCCTATTTTCAATACAGGCATGAAATATGTTCGTCTCATCACAAATTCAGAAGAATGTCCTGCTTCGGCAGCTTATTTGCAAAACGTGCGCGGTTATGAAACCGAGCTTACGCCTGACTCGGATGGTGCTTTACCTGTAAGCATGGGCAAAAACATTCTTTGTTCCATAAAATCAATGCAAGATTCCGTATGGCGTATTGTGGCTTACGGCAGAGAATGTCGTTGTGTCGGATGGCGAAACAAAGCATTCATTCCTTTTATACTGCCTAATTTGGCATATGTTATCAGCGGTGATCTTTTAATTATTGCAGGTCTGTTATTGCTTTTGGCTTTCCCGTGGTGTTTAATTGATTGCGTCTTAAACATGGCTGTTGCCGCCGCGTTATTACCTGCGGCCATCGGGGCATGGGCATTTAAGATAACATCTTCATACATCGGCAAATTGTTTAATTTCTTCTTAAACGCCATGTTCAACTTTGTATTTTTAACCATTATTTTATACATCATCATGACTGTCGTCGATCAGTTTTTGCAAGATGTCAATTCGTATGCCACCACTTATGATAAATTGATTGATCCGATTGTGGGAATAGCTTTTTGGAGCGTTAACGGTCTGAGACTGCTGATGATATGTTTAATCGGTTGGGTATTTTTGGATAAAGGCAAGGCTCTCGCCAAAGAGTTTGCCTCAGCACCTGCCATGAATATCGGTCAAACAACCGGCGGTACAATTGCTCAAATCGGCGAACGCATGGCTTTAGGCAAAAAAGGCAAAGACGGTAAAAGACACGGCGGTGTTGCAGGTATTGCCAAAGGCGGTGCTCAACTCGGCGGACTGGCGATAGACAGATTTCCCGTTCAACCGATTCGTAAAAAAATTTCCGGTATTCGAAACAGCAGAATTATGAACAACACCAACACAGTTACCTCAACCGATGCAAACGGAAACACGGTTTATGAACTTCAAAAGCGTAATCTTTTGGGGCAAAAAGTCACCCAGCGTGTAACCATGGGCAGCAACGGTCCGGCTTTTTCCAAAGACCGTCAGCGCATACTTTCAAATAAAACCGTCAGCATCACCAAAGACAATCTTGTATCCATGCGTCAAGTCAAAAATGCACATGGCGAAATCATCGGGCAAGATTTTGAAGTTAATGCAAAATATGCAGACTTTTTGATTGATCGTCGCGGCAATATTGATCCTGTCATTATGAGCCAGCTCCAAGCAGACACCTCATTAAGTCCGGAACAAATGAATATGTTTATTGCCTCAAAAGTTTTAGCAGACAGAAACATTCATCTCGACAATAAGTTTGTTTCACGCAGTACATCATTTGAAAACGGGGTTTTAACGGTCGTTCAAAAAAATTCCGACGGCACGACTTCGCACTTAACGACACAAATGGTTAACGGTCAAATGCTTGTTAATATGGAAAATGTTGATCAAAAAGGTAATATGACAAAAATCACCGACAACGGTGTTATCAGTCGTGTTATTTCACAACGTGCCGGTCAAAAAGCAACCACACATTATGCTTTTAACAAGCATATCGTTGAAAATTCATCGGTCCAACATTTAATCAATTATAACAACCAATTCGGCAAATTTGCCTCATCCATTGATAAGGATGCGGCCATGGTCGGTTTTGATGCCGAAGATATAACACGTTTTGCACATCAGGAACGCGATAAACGCAATCAAATTTTTGATAAAGATATGGCCCCGCAAGACAGAGCAAGCAAACATAATGTTTATATAGAAGCTTACAATTCCCGTCAACAATGCGAACAGCGACTTTCCGCTTCTGCCAACACCTTAAAACGTGCCAAAGAAGAATTGGCAGCATTACAGGCGGCCGTCACACCCGAAAATCAAGTTCAAATGCAGGCACGCCTCAACACGGCAACAAAACGCGTTGCACAAGAAGAAGAAAACTACAATGCTCTTCGTGCCGAATACAACAACTTCCTCAATCGTGAACAAGCGGCCAAAGCAGATCTTAATGCCTGATAATAATTTTTATCGGCTTTACTTCTGACACACAAAATTGTTTACTGTTGATATTTTTGTCTTGCTTTTTGTTGACTTTTTTTCTACGATAGTTTAGTTTTTTCAAACAGTCATTTTAAAGAGGCAGTAATATGGAAGAGATTATATTTCCCAATCAGATTAGGTTACAACGTAAGAAAAAAGGCGTTTCCATGCAAGCTTTGGCAGATCACTTAGGCATCAGTTTATCTGCCGTTTCAAAAATTGAAAAAGGATATCGCAGATTAAATCAAGACCAATTGATTTCGGTAGCTGAACTTACAAATTGCTCTCTGCAGGATTTGTATGTGAATGAACAGAATTCAAAGCAGGAAGTCGTACAGGCATGGCGTCGCGAGCAAGAGCGTCGCAGTCGTTTAAATGCGGATGCCGGCCTTAAAGTTTTGGGTGCCGCACTGCGTCGCTTACGTACCGATCGTGATATGACCTTAATGGAAGTTTCCGAAAATGCCGATATGACTCTTTCCGTTTACCATCGCATCGAAATGGGGCAACGTGAAGTTTCCGACAAAGAATTTAAGAATATTGCCACGGCACTTTCTTTCAAGCCTGAAGAATTAAAAAAAGAAGTTGACCGCTTAAAAGAAGAGGGTGAACTTGAAGAAATCATGGAAAAGACGGATGCCAAATATAAATCTCTTGCAACACCTAAAGGAAGCCATGTTTCAATGTACGGTGTTTATACGGGCGAATTGCCGACCATTAAAACATACGGAACCGTCGGTCAAAACGGTAATATTTTAATCAACAAAAACGATGTTGAAGCCAAAGAAGTGACATGTCCTTTTCAACTCATGGATAAAAAAGATGCATATGCCGTCAATTTATGCACACGTCGTTTAGGCACGTTATTACCGAGTCGCGCTGTTTTATTTGTTGATCCTGCAGAAACCGTCAGCGTCGGAGATATCGCGCTGTTTTACGTTTCCGAAACGGAAGCAATGGTTTTAAGCATACGTGAAGATGATAATGCTCAAGTTTACGGTTTGCGTTTTAATCCTGAAGAAAGAGTGGATATAAATTGCAACGATTTAGACAAGTTACACAAAGTTGTTGTCATTAATTTATAATTGATGGCAACACTTCAAGCCTTGTTTTTATTAAAAACTTAACTTGAAATTTACTCTTCTTCGTTTAATATGGAATATATCGGTATTGAACAATTTTCAGGAAAGTAGTCTATGGCAGATGAATTAAATAAAAATGCTGAGTTTTCGGGTAAACACCAAGACGAAGAAGATCCGATTTTAACTGCTCAGCGCTACTTAAACATATATCGCCAAATTCATATTTTCAATCAAAAAAGACAGGAAGAATTTGATGAATCTTTGTTAGCATTATCGCCGGATTTGCGTATTTTGCTCAGCACTTTACCGGGCGGTTCGCTTCTGCTCGATCACATTACCCAACTTGAAGAAAAGCGTGGTATCATTAACTTTGAAAAACCTGCATCTTCGTCCTCAAAGCGCAAATCTTCCAAATCTTCTCATAAAGAAGAAAGCAGTTCTTCATACTCAAAAACAAACAATAAAACGGCAGATACCTCTTTTGGTGCAGACAACATTTTGCAAGTGCTTGAACAAAATGAAGAAAAACATTCGAAAGAATTACAGGCTTTAACGAATGCTTTTATACAATCTCAAGAACGCATGGTCAATATTTTGCAACAAGTTCTTGAGCGTGCTCCTGCGCAACAAATTATAACAGATGAGATAAAACCTCAAAAACAGCCCGAAAAAGAAATATCCGAACCTGAAAACAAAGACAGGCAGATGAGCTCTGAAAAAGAAGAAATTTTGACTGTTCAAGATTCCACACCTGAACCGAAATCTGAACCAAAAAATGTTTCGGAACCCGAAACTTCTTCAAAAATCTTAAGCTTTACCAAAAAATTGTTTCATAAGTCTTCTGAAGAACCGGAAACACCTAAATTGCCCTCAGCATCGGAAACAGCCATTCAAAACAACAACACGGACATTCTCATTGATAACACACCCGTTTCTTTGGATGATATCAATGATTCGCCTATTACGCTTGATGTGCCCGAAGTGTCCAAAAAAACAGAAGCAAAAGCCGAACAATTGTATGATGATTTGCCCAAACAAGAGCCTGAAGAATCTCAGGCAGACGAAGATTGGGATTGGGAATATATTGATGATGAAGATGCCTCCGATGATATGGAATGGGAATATATAGAAGAACCCGAA
>JAGCOI010000089.1 GCA_017645485.1 Alphaproteobacteria bacterium
CTTTAACGGCTTTCTTTTGAACTTTTTCAGGTGCAACATCTGTGAGCGTTTCTTGAGATTGAACTTCCACTTCCGTTTCGTCATCTTTTTTCTTGATGGGAGAAGGGCGAGATGTCAGGTTCAGGCGATGAACTTTTCCGACAATTGAATTTTTCGAAACGCCGAGTTCTTTTGCAATTTCGTTTGTGGTTAAACCTTTTTTCCACAACTTTTTTAAATTATCTATCATGTCTGTTGTCCAAGCCATATTTCCCTCTTCTAAAAAAAGTTAACTTTGAGGCACAATGTAATCTAATATTTTTGTGAAGTCCACAGTTAATTTTTCAAAATATCACTTTTTTTTTGATTCGTTATATGTTAACATTTTTATCAATGCTTATAAGGATGATTGATGAAACACGTATTTTTGTTTTTTTATATCTTAATGTTTAGCTTTACTATAAAAGCTCAATCCATTGAATTTTCAAAGTATTTTGATGTTGATTTAGATTCGCCCGTGCCGGATTTAAAAACACTTAAAGCGGAATATATGCGTGCCTCTGAAGTTTATGATCCGCGATATATCGTCAGTTGGGAATTAGGTCATGCGTTTGATGATGTGTGGCGTAATGTGATTACTTATTACGGTTCAAGTGAAAAGCGTCTTCGTGCTAAAGGAGAAGAAGAATTAACGGAGATGATCGCATCTTTACCGAAAGAAACGTATCCGTATATCGGTCCGTTTTTGCATTCTGTGCCGAATATTCCGGAAAAAATACTTAATATGCCCGGGATTAAAGAAACAAAAAACAAATTTCCAGAACGTATTGCCCCGCAGTTGGCCGGCATTGAAGATTTAGAGTTTTTGTCGCCATATTTATATATACTTTTAATGCCGGAAATGTGGCCTGAAAACAGAAAACCGACGGATATGCCGCGTAAACGTCGCGCAAAGATAGAACAGGTTCCTTATGATGCCGCGTTTTATGATGATGTTTTAAATACGCTTGAAGAGAGAGGTTTCGGTTCGGTCGGTAGAAGCAAATATTCGGAATTGAAAGACAGATTAAGAACGGTAAACGTGACTAAAACATCAGCTTTAACCAGCGCTGATGTTGCGGCTTTTACCAACACGTTGGACGGTGTTTTGGAATTTGCGACTTTTGAAAATAAATTAAAGGTTATATCTGCCGGTGCGCTTTTGGATTATTATGAAGCTAAAAACGGAACGGCGCTTGATATGAATACATTAAAAGATATTGTTAACCCTTGTCAAAGACTTGCCTTAAAAATTAAATGGGCAGGGCTTCAAACGCAATTTTCAAAAGCTATTGCCAAAGAGGGGTTTAATTTGAAAGATTGGGCGTTAACCTGTGATAAAACAATCAAAGCTTATCGAACGGTTTTAATTTCGGATAGTAAATTGGCTTGGCTGAAGATGTATAAAAAAGGCGTTTTTAATTACGAAATTTATTCTTTAAAGCCGAAATGGCGCAACAGGCAATTAGCCTCGATATACAGTTTGCTTGAAATGTATAAAACAAAGAAAGAAGATGTTGATGCCGTTTTAAAAAACGAAGGTGCCGTGCGTGACAAATTTAAACCTTTCTGCTCTTTGATGTTGCTTGAACCGCAGAGTTTTATTTAATTTTTGTTTTGAGTTTTTTAAATTGGTAATTCTTTATGTTTTTTCATAAAAAATATGTAAAAAA
>JAGCOI010000090.1 GCA_017645485.1 Alphaproteobacteria bacterium
ACAAGTTTTGTTTTGCCTGAAAATGTTAAATTATCAAATGTTTCTTTAGGTAGCGATAAATTAGAATCCGTTGTTATATCCGGAAGCACTGAATTAACAGAGAGTATGCTGAAATCAACGGTATATGGTGATTGGAGTAATTTAGAAATTCCTACAACACTGCAAAACATTTATTGCGAAGCAACAAATGAAAGCTGTCAAAACCTTTTAAATTCCACACTGGGTGATAAGGTTAAAACCTATACCAAAGATGGTAACAGATATGTGGTGGATGGGCAGAAATATCGGAGTTTATCTGATATGCAACAGCAAAAACCCGTCAAACGTATTTATACCGTCAAAGAAGCCAATGAAGCATCGGGTAAAAAAAATACGGTTATGATTCGCTATAAATAATATCTGTTGAATTTTTGAAAAGGTTTCTTATATCGTTCTCAAATATATTTTTGAGAAAAGGGTATGTTATGGAAATTTTTTTATTTGTTGCACTGGTCTTTGTGTATATTTTAACGGCGTTTGCCGTGCCTGATTTAATTGTTAAACGTGTGTGGTTGTTGGGATTTGTGGCGGCTTTTGCCTTAACTGCCATGTCTATTTTGTTTGTGCATACGGGCAGACAAACCGTTTTGATGCAGGAAAATGAAATGAATTGGTATTACTTTTTATATTTGTTCGGTTCAATGTCTGTTATTTTAGGCATAATCAATTTATGGATTTATCGTAAGTTTGTGTTCAAACTTTTTACGTCATCGGATTTTGACGCAGATGATGAAGAATAGATTTGAAAAGTTTTGAAAATTTTATTTAAGTTAAAAAATGTAGGTGTATCAGGCAGCACAATACCGTTTGGAACAAGAGGCGTGTATAATACATACAACGGACGGGTGAAACGCTTGTATTTTCTTAAAAATTGAATCGCTGTGTTTGATATCTCAAGCTGACGTTCATCAAAAAACAGTACATGATATTTTTGTTTTAGGTTGTCGAGAGATTTTTTGTTAAAAACGGTCAGTCTTGTGTAAAGACAGGTTAAACATCTCGGATTTTCAAAAGCAACAAGAACATTTTCACCATTTTGTAAGTGTTGTGAAATTTGCTGTTCGGTAACGGTTAATGTTTTTTGAGGTTTAAGAGATGAAGCGTGTGTTAAGCCATATGTAAAGAAAAATATCATCAGACACATTAAAACAAAGATGATTTTTTCGGTGTTTTGAATATATGTTGGTTTTAAGGTTGTTTTATATAGAGCACTTAAAAAATTAAACAAATATTTCAGCACCAAAGACGCAAACATAAACAGTATCAATACAATAAAGAATGATTTTACGGTCAAGACACATACAATATGTAAAAACAGGATACATAAAGCAATATATGTCATTGTGCGTGCAAATAATACCATTAATTTGGAAAATTTCGGATGATTTTGAACTTTGAAAGCATAGACGGCAATTATTTCGGGAAGCATCAGGCCGAAGATGAGACCGCACAGTAATATTATTTGCTCTATAAGAGTACCTTGTTGATATTGCATTAAAAATGTTTGGGTGCACAAAAGCGGTGTTATCGGTATTAAACAGAAAATAAACAATGCAAAGCTAATGCCGATAAAAACAGGATGCTTCGTTTTTGTGATAAACAACGTATTGAAATAAAGTAAAAACGTGAGCAGGCAGAGGAATATGAAATTCATATACCATATATATTGAGAGACATCTGTATATAAAAGATTTGGATTTTCATGTATTTTATATACCATAAATATTAAGGCGATAATCAGTGTCATAAACTTTGATAAAGCATAAGCTAATGTTTGTTTTATGTCTGTTTTCATAAAAAACGGCACACAGCACGGTGCTATTCCGAAAGGTGTTATATAAAAGCACAAACCGATGAATACGCCCAAACATAAAAGAGCAAATAATGACATATGATGAAATTTATTTTTAATATTTTTAAGGTCTATCTGTTGCCTGACAGATACAAAATCATTTAAACGAGCCGTAATCGTTAAAGGCTTATTTAATAATGTTTCGGTATTGAGTAAAGGTTTGAGTTGTACATAGATATGATCTCGATCAATGATTATAATTGGGTTTTCAAATAAGATGCGATCTTCATTTTCGGCAAAAAAAGCGAAATTTTTGATTTTATCATGATAAATAAAATCAAAATTAATCTTAGAAATATGTCCGTTGTCATCAAAACTGTATGACACATCATTAAGTTCAAGATCTTTGTGGTTTTCTTTAGGTATGTTATATAAGCTTTGATGAATAAAATTACTCATGGAAGAGGGAATTGCTTTACCTTCATTTTCCGCTTCAATTTCAAGAACAGGGTGCATTTCAACAGATTGACAATCAAAGGAAGCATCGCAACTTTCAAATGATATGTCAGCCCTTAAGTTGATAGGTTTATTGGCATCTTTTAAGGTTATTTTAACGGGAAATGCAAAATCACCGCGATAAACGGCAATTAATTCGGGCGCAACGGCTTGAACAGGCATCGGTTCAAAAATTTCATACGATTCAATATTGCTTAAGTCGGAAAATTTAATTTGCGGTTTATGTAAATGCTCGGGCAAATAGCCGGCCAGCATAAAACGATGATTGGGTACGATAACGTGCAATCCGAGAGTTATTGTTTTTAAATTGCCGATTCGTGCCACATCAGAAATCAAGCGTGCCTTAAA
>JAGCOI010000091.1 GCA_017645485.1 Alphaproteobacteria bacterium
CACCACATTCGAAAAGATATTTGAATGTGACAGGACAACTGCTTTAGGTGTTCCCTCAGAACCCGAAGTAAATAAAATCACGGCAGGATCATCAGGATTTTGTTTTACCGGAACTCCTTTCGTTTTATAAGCAAAATAAGCTTTAATTTTATCTTTTGTTGTAATCTGCTTGGCAATTTCTTCCAAGAAATTTACCGTTATGCCCTGACTTTTCAATGTTTCAATTGTTTCTTCCAGATGCGCTTTTTCAATAAAAACACGCGATGTAATCACATTTTTCACGACTGCTGTGCGACACATGGAAGCAACCACACTCGGGCCGAGTGAAAAATTCAGCATAACCGGTATGCGATCATACGCGGACAAACCGAAAAACGTAACAACATTTTCAATGCAATTAGGTAAAATAACGGCAACATTTTCTCTGTCATTTGTAAATTTGCAAAATTGCGCCCCTAAAACATGACTTTTTAAGATAATATCCATATATGTCTGAGGCACACGCTTGATATCTTCTATAATTTCGCGACGCTCAAACATATTTGTTTTGCCGTATAATTTTGATATTTGAACAAGTTTTTTAAATAAAGCCACATTTTTAAAACGTGCGCCAAAACGTAAATTATTCAACATAACATAGGTCTGAGCTTTCAAATAATCTCTGTTTTTCTTAAGTGTTTCATTAACAACTATATGTTGCGGTTTGCTGACACGCACACGAATCTTCGGCAAAGGTCTGTGAGGAACAAAGCCTGCCGTATCGGCAAACGGGCTGAATTCCGCACCGCTGATCCAAATCGGTATAAACGGCGCATCCGTTCTGTCCGCCACAATAACCGGTGCTTCATAAATTTTCATCATATCGCCGTTATCCGTCATCATCCCTTCCGGAAACATCACGCACGAACGACCGTGATTAACCACTTGAATCACTTTTTTAATGTTGGCCGGATCCATATAATTGAATTCCGTTTTATGAGCATGTCCCAAAAAGAACCATATCCATTTATTGCGATACAACTTCGGGTGCAACAGAAAAAACGGTTGATTCGGAAGATATGCAAATAAAATAATCGGATCAAGCCATGATACATGATTTGAAATATAAATGGCTTTTTTAGGCAACTCTTCCGGTCTCACATCAAATGAAACCTGAACTTTTAACAAACGCAACAACACACGCAATAAAAAACGAATAAAATCCTGCATACTGATATCTCCTGACCTTTTTTTATAAAAAAAACGCAAAAAATCGCAACGCTTTTCTTATACTTATCAAATAACGCTTTATAACCGATTATTTCATCTTAATTTTGAGCATTTTCAAAATCATCAAGCCTTTTTTCAATCTTTTTTAACTTTTCTTTTTTATAGGCTTCAACCTGCTCTCTGATTTTATAACAATATTTAAGTTGTTCAAGCATAATCTCGACATCTGCCGTTTCTTCAACAATTTCGGCAACATTATCTTTTTTACGATTCACATTTTTTAAAATCTCTTTTGTGAGTTCACTCATTTCCTCAATTACCTGAAGCATTTGAGGTTCTTTGTGCCATAAGCGTAAAGCACGTTCATATATA
>JAGCOI010000092.1 GCA_017645485.1 Alphaproteobacteria bacterium
AAAAAGTTTGCCATCATACAGATAAAAATAAACAGGTATATCATAAAACTTGCGCATCTTGGCAATTTTCGAATTTTGTTCAAAGTGCGTTTTAAGGGCGTTCAATTGCCGTTCATAAATCATCTGCCGAAAATGTTTATAGAAATTCTGCATCGTCGCATCCCCGATATCCAAAAGAAAGCTCGCCTGTTTCGACTTCACCCCGGCACAAAAACACTTCGTTATCATCTCAATTTTTTCCTGCGAATGAAACTTGAAACAGAAGGGCAGGGGCAAATTTTGCTTGGTTTTATATGAGTATATTTCACCAACCAAATTCAGCTGTCCGTCCTTAACCAATTCCTGTAAAACACCTTCTATCCCATATCCCATAATTGATTCAATATCTTCAAGTCTGAATGTTTCAAGCCTTTTCGCGAGTTTCAAAATCTTATTTTTCATTCAGTATTCCCTCCAAAACCGGCAGCGTAATCGTTTTCAAATTGTTCATATCGGCAACGTTTTCGACCTTATTTAAAAATTTCACAATCTGCCTGAACTGATTAAATTTGGTACAAACAGGTTCAAGCGCATCAGGCTCGAACTCGACTTCTGAAATCTCTGTCACAATTTTTGCCACATCATCTTTATTAAAAGTTTCAAACTTCAGAACACCCAAAAGTCTGTCATAAATATGCTTATGCCGTTTGAACTTTGCTTCCGCAAGGCTCATCCCTACAAGCACAACGGGAATTCCGATTTTGTCGTGCAAATCGCGGACTATCTCAATCGCAGACGAGTTATTCAAAAGAAAATCCACCTCATCCACCACCAAAACCTTTGGCCGCTCGCGCAGTTTATCCTCAATCTGCTTGAATAAAAGCGAGGTCAGGTACGTTGGCACATCATCAAGCTCCTCAACAATCTCGGTCAAAAGCCAACGCGCAGACATTTTGTGGTTGCACCGAACATAAATCGCATCGTTATTCGTAACCCACCACATAATCGTTTGCGATTTCCCGAGCCCGAAATCGCCATACACAAGTGCCATTTTGGGCAGATTCGCCGGTGCATTTTTGAGCGTATCCATCAAATCCACAAATCGTTTTACATTCTGCGTTACAACAAATTTACGTTTCATAAAGACCTCGATATTCCTCACTTTGCTTGTATTCAGCAAGCCACACCCTGTCATCTTCACAAGTGCAGCCGTTTTTCATAAGCCATTCAAACTTTTCGTACTTATTCAAAAACACAGGCGCATTCATCTGTTTTTCTCTAGGTGTCGGCTTTTTTGCCCTAATAGGCTTAACTTCAATCACCTCTTGAACGTCTTCTTTAATATCTTGCTCAATAAATTTCAAATCCACATTCGGCAAGAATTTCTGTAATTCTTTAATCGTCTTATTTTTAAGCCGTTTTTGTTTTTGAATTTTTTGTTTCAAATCCTCAACATCTTTGATATCACCAAGATGATAAGCCATTGGATGAGCTTTGGTTACGCGTTTTGCGGTACACAAAAACTGATTTTTGACTGTGTAAACTTTAATCTCGGATAAATCAAAAAGCGAGTAGCGAATCATAACCTGAGTTTTAAGCCCATAAAGTTTATCGGAATAATAAAAAGTCCCGAGGAACCTAATACCGTTTTGATAAATCGTCTTGATATCAGCCGTCATCATCAAATCGTCAAGCCGAGCAGTGTCAATTTTGATTTTAGTTCGGTTTTCAAAAACTTCCGCAATCGTATGATTTTTATCATTCGGGCAAGGTTGAGCGTTTTTAAATTCAAGCCATTTATCGACAAGCATTTTGACTTCATCAATCGTCGGATAATAATTTGGCTTGAAATACTGCTTATGAAACTTCTCATTGCGCTTAAAATGCGCGGGTTTATTCTCAATACTTGAACCTGAATAAGTCGGCAAAAGCTTTTCAAAACTTTCCTGAAACTCT
>JAGCOI010000093.1 GCA_017645485.1 Alphaproteobacteria bacterium
ACGTATCTTGTACTACTCCGGTATTTCACACAAAATCGGCGAAGTGCATGATGGTGCCGCTACAAGGGATTGTATGGAACAAGAACAAGAACGCGGTATTACGATTACATCGGCTGCAACAACTTGTTATTGGAAAGGTCACAGAATCAATATTATTGATACGCCGGGCCACGTTGACTTTACGGCTGAAGTGGAACGTTCACTTCGCGTGTTGGACGGTGCTATTACGGTTTTTGATTCTGTTGCAGGTGTTGAACCTCAGTCCGAAACAGTGTGGCGTCAAGCTGATAAATATAAAGTTCCGAGGATTTGCTTCTGCAATAAAATGGATAGAATCGGTGCAAACTTCTATCGCTGTCTTGATATGATAGTTGATCGTTTGGGTGCTCGTCCTTTGGCAATGCAATTGCCTATCGGTTCCGAAGCAGAGTTCAAAGGTATGGTGGATTTGCTTAAGATGAAAGCAATTATCTATACCGGTGATACGGCTGATTCTCCGATTGAAGAAAGAGATATTCCGGCTGATTTGAAAGACAAAGCCGAAGAATATCATGCTCAGCTTATTGAAACGGCTGTTGAACAAGATGAACAAGCTATGGAAGATTATCTTGAGGGTAAAGAAGTCTCGATTGAAACACTCAAAAAATGTATTCGTAAAGGTACATTGGCTCAAGATTTTGTGCCTGTGTTCTGCGGTACGGCTTTCAAAAACAAGGGTGTTCAACCTTTGCTTGATGCTGTTGTTGACTATTTGCCGTCTCCTGTCGATATTCCGGCAATTGAAGGCACTAAGCCCGGTACGGAAGAAGTTCTTGTACGTCATCCTTCCGACGGCGAGCCTTTGTCGGCTTTGGCATTTAAGATTATGAATGATCCTTTCGTCGGTTCACTGACATTTACACGTATTTATTCGGGTAAACTTGAAGCCGGCTCATATATCTATAACTCTGTTAAAGATAAAAAAGAGAGAATCGGTCGTATGCTTTTAATGCATGCCAATAAACGTGATGATATCAAAGAGGCTTATGCCGGCGATATTATTGCTTTGGCCGGTTTGAAAGATACAACAACGGGTGATACGCTTTGCGATTCATCAAATCCGATTGTTTTGGAAAATATGGAATTTCCTGAGCCGGTTATTGAATTGGCCGTTGAGCCTAAAACAAAAGCCGATATTGAAAAGATGGGCTTGGCTTTAGGGCGTTTGGCCATGGAAGATCCGTCATTTAAGGTGTCTTCCGATCCGGAAAGCGGTCAGACCATTATTAAAGGTATGGGCGAACTTCACTTGGAAATTATCGTTGACAGATTAAAACGTGAATTTAAGGTTGAAGCAAACGTCGGTGAGCCTCAAGTGGCTTATCGTGAAACAATCACCAAACCTTGTGATATTGAATACACGCATAAAAAGCAATCCGGTGGTGCAGGTCAGTTCGCTAAGGTTAAAATCAAATTTGAACCGACTGAAGATCATACAGGCTTTGAATTTTGCAACACGGTTGTCGGCGGTAATGTTCCGAAGGAATATATCCCCGGTGTTGAAAAAGGTCTTCGCTCTGCAATGGATGCAGGTGTTTTGGCAGGTTATCCTGTAACCGGTGTTAAAGCAACATTATATGATGGTGCTTATCACGAGGTTGACTCGAACGTTATGTGCTTTGAAATTGCTGCCCGTGCTGCTTTCAGAGAAGGTATGCGTCAGGCAGATGCCAAGCTTTTGGAACCGATTATGAAGGTTGAAGTCGTTACCCCTGAAGAATATATGGGTGATATTATCGGCGACTTGAATTCTCGTCGCGGTTTGGTTAACGGTATGGATCAACGCGGTAATGCGCGTGTTGTTGATGCTTTTGTGCCGCTTGCCAACATGTTTGGTTATGTAAATACGCTTCGTTCACTTTCTCAAGGTCGTGCTCAGTTTACAATGATTTTTGATCATTACTCTGAAGTTCCGAGAGAAGTTGCCGAGGCAATCAAAGCGAAAAACGCTTAATAAACTTTAACTTTAAGGGCAGGAGCTGTGCTCTTGCCCTGTATTTTATGAAATTGGAGAAAATTTAAATGGCAAAAGAGAAATTTGAACGCAGTAAGCCACACTGCAACATCGGGACCATCGGTCACGTTGACCATGGTAAAACGACATTAACGGCAGCAATTACGAAGGTATTGGCTGAAGAAGGCGGTGCATCATTTACGGCCTATGACCAAATTGATAAGGCACCTGAAGAGCGCGCACGCGGTATTACCATTTCAACGGCACACGTAGAATATGAAACACCGGCACGTCACTATGCACACGTTGACTGCCCGGGCCACGCAGACTATGTTAAGAACATGATTACGGGTGCAGCCCAAATGGATGGAGCCATTTTGGTTGTGAGTGCAGCAGACGGACCGATGCCGCAAACACGTGAACACATTTTGCTTGCACGTCAAGTGGGCGTTCCTGCGATTGTTGTTTATATGAACAAAGTAGACCAAGTTGATGATCCAGAGTTATTGGAACTGGTTGAAATGGAAATCAGAGATTTGTTAACATCATACGGTTTCCCCGGGGATGAAATTCCGATTGTGAAAGGTTCAGCATTAGCCGTATTGGAAGATGGCGACAAGAAGATTGGTCATGATTCGATTATTGAATTGATGAAGGCAGTTGACAGCTACATTCCGCAACCTGATCGTCCGAAGGATCAACCTTTCTTAATGCCGATTGAAGACGTGTTCTCAATTTCCGGTCGTGGAACGGTTGTGACAGGTCGTGTTGAACGCGGTGTTATTAAAGTTGGTGACGAAATCGAAATCGTTGGTATTCGTCCGACACAAAAGACAACATGTACGGGTATTGAAATGTTCCGTAAGTTGTTGGATCAAGGCGAAGCCGGTGACAACATCGGTGTTCTTCTTCGTGGTACGAAGAGAGAAGAAGTTGAGCGTGGCCAAGTATTGGCAGCTCCGGGTTCTATTACACCGCACACAGACTTCACATGCGAATGCTACATTTTAACGAAGGAAGAAGGCGGCCGTCATACACCGTTCTTCTCAAACTATCGTCCTCAATTCTATTTCAGAACGACAGACGTTACGGGTTCTATTGAATTACCTGCAGGTACGGAAATGGTTATGCCCGGTGATAACGTTACAATGACAGCAAAACTTATTCACCCGATTGCTATGAACGAAGGTCTTCGTTTCGCTATCCGTGAAGGCGGTCATACGGTTGGTACCGGTGTCGTCTCCAAGATTTTGAAGTAATCTTAAAAGATGTCATGCTGAACTTGTTTCAGCATCTGATAAAAAAAGAACTCCCCTCAACCGGAGTTCTTTTTTTTATTCTAACCCTGTCATTGCGCATCAAGAAAAAAACAACCTCAAAATGTTGTTTTTTGCGATGATGACGACAGTTTGTTCATTGGCAAACGAGCGTGTAAGCGAAGTTTGCAAATGTTACAAACCAAGTGCCCGACGCAACGTATAAAAGCGTTGCTAGACAAAGTGAAGCAATCTTATGAGTGTTATTCTGTCATTGCGAGCGTAGCGCGGCAATCTCATGAGATGCCATGCCATTGATATCCTCGGGTACACAACAACCCTTGTTATCCTCGGGTACCAAAAAACCGTCATCCTTGGGCTTGCTTAAGAGGATCTCTTTTATTCTGTCATGCCGGACCTGTTCCGGCATCTCATCATTCACATCAAAATTTTTTACTTGCCTTTTATCTTACTGTGTGGCACAATACATCTCAAACGGAAAACGGTTTTCCGTTTAGTGTATTAAGCAACCATTAGGTTTTATTCAGGGCAATTTTCATACTCTGCTAAGGAGTCGTTGGGATAATACTTTTCCAGATAAGTATTTCCGTCTATACAATGTAGTATATCCTCTGCTTCAAATGTGCAACGCATCTGACTTGCATATTGTTGATCTCTGGAATCATATATTTTGCAAAAACATTTCTCGCACTCGTCTAACTTGATAAACTTGTAATAGGCTCCGCATAACTCAACACGATATTCATTTATCGCATACAATTTTAAGAAATATTCTCCATCATTATTGATAAAACACTCAATCTTATTAAAATTTCCGTTTTCAACCGTATTGCAAAAAAGACGTATATCTTCAGTCTGATTGGTTTGCGTATTTGTAATACGTCCCAAACAGCCGGAAGTGCCACAATCCGCATCATTATTTAAAGTGTCAAGTTGCCAAAAAGTATCCGCTTCAACAACATACTCATGATAATATCCTTCATACGAATTATGTAATTCTTGCGTATTGTGGGAGAACACTTCTTTTTGCATCAGTATAAAGGGACCACACGGCAAATCTTGCGGCAAAGCATACGCTTTACCGCATAAAAGAACAATTAAGAATACCCAAAAATTATTTTTCAAATCTACGTAACCTTGTTTCTATCCGCTTAAACATTTCTTGCGTTTTCGGATCTGATATTTGATCATAATTTATATAGTATCGTCCGTCCTCTCCTTTTTCAAGGTGTGATAAATAATTATGAACAGCACCGGCACCTTCCCGATGGCATGCCGCCAACAAACCGATATCCGTCATAAAAATTGTCATCCTCTTTTCAAATTAGTCAAGCAAGGTTTTATTATGCCTCAATAATTTATGATATACTTCTTTGGATAAGATTTATTTACAAAAATAAAGTTTGGCAGATTGACTTTAAATATTGGAGATTATAAAATAATTAAAAATTCAAGGAAAATATCATGAAAAAAAATATTCACTTCATTTTGCATATCACTTTTAAGATAGCCATTTATTTTTTTGCATTAATCGGTTTTATGACAATTTTTTGTCCTAATGCAAATGATAAACAAAATTGTTTGGATGATGGTGGTGTTTGGGATGATGAATTTCAAAGTTGTCGTTTTGATTGTCATACATGGCAAAAAGAAAGCGGATGTGATATGATATCAGATAAAGAATTAGAAGACTTTGTAAACAACTATTGTGCGCATGAAGGTAAAGGTTTGCATAGGTGCACACAATCCGCTTTAGAATTATCTAAAAGAAAACTTTAAAACTCACGTGCCAGATAGAAGAAAAAGCACCCTTTCCTTAAGGGTGCTTTTTCTTTCCAAATCTTTTTTATCATTTTCTTCTATGGGGCCTCCATTTGTTATGCAAATAATCAAAATCACTCAGCCATAATCTACCATCAACATCATTGCCTTGTAGGTTATTTTTTGTCGCAGTATATACCCCGTCAATATTATTTTTCATATCTTTATAACTATCTTCTAATGTCTTGATCAATGGAGTATTACCCTTAATTGATTTCTTATATATATATATCACTTACTTCTTTTGCTAATCCCCAT
>JAGCOI010000094.1 GCA_017645485.1 Alphaproteobacteria bacterium
ATATTTACCGAAATATTACCGAATAATTCCCGAAAATACAAGCAAAATTTCCTTAAATATTGATTTTTTTCAATAAAAAAGGGGGATGATGCATGCATCAGAGCCCCACTCGAAATTTTTCGATTATTATAGCTTGCTTTCCATTAGGGCAATATCCCTACTTCAAACGCGGTTTATGCGGAACCGGTTTTTCTTTATTTTCAGGCTTAAATGTCGTATTCGGCTCCCAAGTTTGATTACGTCCTAAAAACGCAATTTTGCCGCGAACAATCAGCTTATCGCCGTCACGCCACAAATCGCAGGCATAAACCTTACCTTTTTTCGGATCTAAAATTTCGCCGTTTGTGTATTTATTTTTTTTCTTTTCCATATCCCAGATAACATCTAAACCTTTAATTGACGGGCTATCCGGCAACTTTGCCACGGCATCTTTATTTTTAAACAATTCTACCACGCGTCCGTAAATCTTGCCCTGATATTCATAAATTTGCACAACGCTCTTCGGGGTATTTGTTTCATCATCAATTGTGGTCCAATAGCCCACAACATCATCACCGGCCCATGCCATACCGGACACACACATCATCATTAAAAACAGTAATTTTTTCATATGTTTTTCTCCAAAATTATCATAAACCGGTGTCAATATATCAAACACATAACGCCTGTCAATAAAATTAGCCTGTTTATAAAACCCAAAATTATTGTTTTTGTTTCAAATCCGATATATTTTAAAATACAGAATTGATTAAACGGAGATTTAAACATGTGTGCCGATATACTTTCAAACGAAAAGATAGATCAGCAAAAATTAAAAAAAGCCACACAAATCATCACAGAGCTTCAAACGCAAATGCCCCAATATATAGCGAACGGTTCAGGGCCTTTTTTGGCAGCCATTTTTGATGAAAACGGCAATCTTATTGCCAAAGAAGCCAACAGCGTTGTCAATGAAAATTGCAGTCATAATCATGCCGAAATGAATGCCATTAAAGCCGCCGAAAAAGCACTTAACACTTATGATTTATCGGCTCACAATTTAAGCCTTTATGTAACTTCCGAACCGTGTATAATGTGTTTGGGCGGTATTATGTGGTCGGGCATTAAAGCCGTTTATTACGGGGTTTGCTCTAAGCGCGTTGAAGAAATCACGGGGTTTGATGAAGGTTTTAAGCCCGATTGGCTCAAAGAATTTAAAAAACGCGGTATCACTGTTTATGGCAACATTGCTTCCGAAATCGGTGAAAAAGTCTTGTTTGACTATGTCAAAAACGGGCACAAGGTTTATAAACCTCAAAGAAGTTAATATTTTTATTTTAACGCATCATAAAGGAGACAAACATGTATAAATATTTAGTAACGCTTATTGTTTTTTGCTTTGCATTCAATGCTTCGGCCGCCACTTCCGAAATTTTGCAAAAATCTCAAAATTCTTGGAACAACACACCGATTAAGCAAATGAATTTAATCGAGCCTGAAGTTACCGTTGTACGTATTCAAATTCCAAGGGGTGAAAAATTGCCTTTACATCAACACCCGATTTTGAATGTCGGATATTTAACCAAAGGCGAACTCACCGTTCATACACAAACGGGTGATGTTTTGGTCTTAAAAGCGGGCGAGCCGATTATTGAGGTTATCGACACTTGGCACTATGGCGAAAGCACCGGTGATGAAGATGCCGAAATCGTTGTGGTTTATGTTGGCAACAAAGGCGATACTTTTACGCAAACACAAGAATAATTTTTAACTGCACTTGCCAAACACATTTTAAAAGTCGCTCTTTAAGCGGCTTTTTTTGTTATTTATTTTCCTTGACATTTTATACAGATTACCTAAAATGAAATTATCAAATATATAATTGTGTTCGTTATAATTAAAGTTTCACATAAAAAATTATTAGTCATGAAAAAAGACGAAGAGAAATGCTTCAGTTTGATTCGTGAGGCAATGGATACCTCAAACGAACTGACCACAGGGCAGCGTATCGGTGCTGTTGCGGCGGGTATTTTCTTTGATCCAATCTTTCGTTTAGGACATATACTCAACAAACTCGGTATTGAAACCGACGGACTGACCGACGAAGATTTGACCCGTGTTTAAACTTCCCTTTTATTAGGGTTCATATTATAAAAGTGGCGGTGCTTGAAAAGCACATGCCACTTTGTTTTTTAAAGCATAATATGTAAATTATTTTTTCAA
>JAGCOI010000095.1 GCA_017645485.1 Alphaproteobacteria bacterium
CCTCTTTTGTGTGTCTGTATATCAGATCGATCGAAAACGGAGGATGCGTGGATGGATCGCGAAGGACATTTCCTGGAGACAGTTCGGAAAACCAGGAACAGGATGTACCGGGTCGCAATGAGCTATCTGCATGCCGAGGCGGACGCCGAGGATGCGGTTTCAGCTGCGATTGAGGCAGCATGGAATCACCTGGGGCAGATTCGGAATCCGGACATGCTGGGCACCTATCTGGTCCGCTGCGTGATCAACAGCGCGAAGAACGAGCTGCGGAGGAGAAAACGGCTTGTTCCGCTGGAGACCGTTCAGGGAAGCCTGGTTGCGGAGAAGACTGGGGACCGGCTGTTTGAGTATATCTGCGGGCTGGAGGATAAATACCGGATCCCGCTGATACTCAAAATGCAGGAGCGCATGACCGAACAGGAGATTAGCTCCGTGCTCAGGGTTCCCCGGGGAACGGTTTCTTCCCGCATAAACCACGCATTGAAGATACTGAAGGATCAGATGACAAAGGAGGGCCTGAATCATGCTGAAGAATGATATTGAAAAAACGCTGCAAATGCAGGCGCATACGATTGATATGCTTAAAGCCGTATTGATTGAGTTGAAGGCTCTGGAGTTTTTGCAAGATAATTGCGCGAGCTTTGTGATGAAAAAGGAGGCTCAAGAACAATGAAAAAGAAAGGATTGATATTTGCCGTTTTCTTTTTTGCGGTTTGTTTGACAAGCTTTCCGTCAAAAGCCGATATTGAAGCCTTGCAACCGATTATTACCACAATAATGGATTTGGTGGAACAGGCCAAAGAAAAAATTTTAAAAGTCAAAGGTTTGCAACTTAAAAAAGACGAGCTGATGGCCAATGCGGATAAATACAGCGACAAAGTGAAAGAAGGCAAAAAGAAGTTTGCAAATCCCAAAGAAAAAGCCAGTGGGATGAAAGGTGACGCACTTGGTAAGGCAAAGGGATTTTTAGGCGGTAAAAATAAAAGAAAAAACAACAATGAGAGTACGGAATTTGCGAGTTTGGATAAGACTTTTGACGGTTCAAAAGATGATGATGAAATGAGCGAAGATATTAATAATACATATGTGCGCAAGCAAGGTTCCGACTCTATTTCATCACAAAACGAGTTGTCTGCCAACACTAACCGAAAAATAGGGCTTGATTGTGCCGATATGTATGGCAAGGCGCTTGTTTTAAGGCTTGATTTGCAGGCTGAAAAAGACGAGTTTGAATTGCCGGAATCGGTTGATAAGGCGACAAAACTTTATGAAGATGTTAAAATCAGGTCGATGAAACGGCAAAACAGTATTTTGGAAATGGAAGGCGGATTGGCGCGTGTTGAGCACACCAGAGCGTTGGAAACACAAGACGGGGCGCAAAAAACGGAGGCGGAAAATGAATAAGACGTTTTTTACGGGCTTTTTTGCATGTGTGTTTTTGTTTTCGCTGAATATTCGGGCGCAAATAAAATTTGATGGCTCAAATGCCGTCGGTCAAGGCATCGGGAGTGCCGTTACGCAAGCCGAGTCCGGCTTAAAACAGGTAAATTCGGCTGCCAAATCGTTTGAGGAGCAAATTAAAGGCAATCCGATTAAAGTAAACTATGAAACATTTATGGCAATGAGAAGCAATATCGGCGAAACGGTATCCGCAGGCGCGGAAGAATACGGCAGCGGCCTTGCCGAGAAGGCGGGGATAGGTGAAGCCTATATTTCAAATCCGGCTTCGATTACGGGCGAATATGAGGCAAAGATGGATGCGTTGGCCTCTTCGGATTTGGCCTCGACCGCGACACTGACCAAACAAAGAGATGCGCTTAAAAAGCAGATGGATACGCGCAAAACTACGGTCGGCGAGGAGTTGGCGGCGCGTATTCGGCAGACACGGGAAAATATTGATATCGGTCAGGAAATGTATGATATTGCGGACACCGATGAAAAACGGCAGATGGCACTTGGTGCTATGGCAACTTCACAGGCGGAACTTGAACAACTTAATGCAGATTTTAAAGGGCTTAGTGATGATGACAGTGCTTATTTAAAAACAGATGAGGAATATGCAAGCTTAAAAGAACAATATGACGAAACGGAAGCCATGCTTGCCGAGGCGTTGGAGCGCAAGGCGCAAAGTTCGTTTAAGCTCAATTCGATGTTTGCAAACAGTACGGTTAAAAAATCGAAAGAGGAAAAAAAGGCCGATTATCAGGCTGTCGGCGACAGTAATTTTGTGAGCCCCGATGAGCCGCTTGTGAACACGACGGTTCAACGCATTGAAGATGAGCGTAATAAAAATTTGGTTGAAGCCGTGATTTCGGCCTATGCGGCGGTGGTGCGTACAAGAGCTTCAAACACTAAGATTGAGGACAAAACGGAGCAGGTTTCGGATAATGCAATGGAGGCCGATTATGATATGACGGCGAACCGTTTGGCAAGCGAACAGATTATTGATAAAATCAAAAGGCTCGGCGAAAGACTGGATATTGAAGTTCAGGACTTAAAGCTTGCAACGGCCGGCAATATGAAAAACCAAGGGTTTAAGATGAATAACCCGAATAAAAATCCGTCGGAACTTTATTTTGATGATTATGTTTTAACCGAAGATGAACTCAAAAACAAAGGATTCGGCAGATAAGGAGAACGGTGATGACGAAAAGAAGAATCATTTTAAGTTTGTTACTTTCGATATTTTACAGCACAAGTGCCGTTTCGTTTGTGTATTTTCCATGTTCGGTTTGTCCGGAGTTTGACGGTGTGAATGACGTTATTGCAACGGGTAAAGGGGCACTTAAAAAAGTGCGTACAAAAGCGGATGAATTGCAGGAAATAAAAGATGAGACTTTGGGCGAAATAACATCACTCGGCGAATTTACGGATATGGATACGGGGGATTCATCTTTTCAAAAACCGGAAGATGAGTCGAGTTTGCCCGGTGCAAAAACAATCAGAAAGTCTGATTTAGCCGATATTCATGACGCGCAATCGGTTGCAAATATATATGAAACAATTAATTTGCAGTATCCGGTTGAGTTGTTTGAACAATTTCCGATTGAGCAAAGGGAAGCTTTAATAGAAGAATATAACAAGAAAAGGGTTGAGTTTGCCAACGATACGATGATGGAACTGTATGTGGCCATTCGCGATTTGGAAAAGAACAGATTGCCCGCAATGAAAGAAGAAGTTGAAGCATTGTCCGCCTGTTTTGTTGAAGGTAAAGACGGTGACAGTGCGCTTTGCGAAAGCAAATCTTCACCGGAAGATGAGGTCGGCAACTGGACAAACAAATATAAGCTTGAAGCGCTTTATGATGTTTATTTGCGGACATTACAGGAATTGACGGCCATGAAGGTGATGTATTACAGCGCAACAGCCGTTCAAAAAGGACTTGAGCCGTTTAATAAAGATGAGGCGCACGGAGTTGAGGAAAGTTCGGATAAGCAATCAAATGTGATGATTTTTGAGATAAATCAAAAAGCAGGCTTTGCCCAGATGAATAAGGTCAACAGTTTGGTTTCGGGCGGCGTGATGACAATTGAAGAAGAAAAAAAGCCGGCCGAAGCAAAGTCGAAAGCAGGTTCGAATATGCTTGTTAAAAGCACGACGGAATTTAAGGAAAAAACACCTTTTGCAGGGGCAGAGGAAAATTTGCAGGCCCTGCCGATTTTGGACGGTATTTATAATCTGTTAAATGAAGCTTTGTCTTTGCACAATATTAAGCAATCAATGCCGGAGTTGAGAAAGCCATTTTTGGAGACCGAAAAAATGCGGGCACTGCACAGTGTTGCCATCGGGCGACTTGTTGAGGCCGAAAAAGATGCTTCGACCTATTTTTCAAACTATTATAATGATGCAAACAACTTATGGTTCGGCAAAGGGTGTGCTTTGGAATATAAAGAGCTTGGTTTTGCATGTCCGAATATAACGGGATGTAAGACAGAAAAAGAATATGTGCCGACAGGTAAACATGTGATTTTATGCAGTGATGATTTGTTCGCTGTGACCGATTATGTGAAAAAAAGAGGTCTTTCAAAGTGGGCAATTGAGGCATATCGGGAATCAAAAGCAAAACAAGTTCTTGATTTGAACCCCGATGATTTGGGCTCGGCGGTTATGGATTTTGATATGGATACAAGTACGCCTGATTTGGATGAAGGTGTTGATGTTGCCAATATTGCCGGTTCTGACGAATTGGTTTCGGAATCTGACAGTGAGGGGGCAACAGATACTTTGCGCGAGCAAAACTTAAACAGATGGCAAATCGGGGCTTTGGCCGCACAAAAAATCGTTGGCGCAGATATGTCGAGCGGACATAGTGAATTCAGCCTTAAAGAAAAGTATCCTCTTTGGAATGATGAAAAACAATTTTATGATCAATATTTGCGTGAAAAATATAAAAATATCGTGCTCTATTTTAAGACACCGAAGCTTAAAAAATTGGTTTATGACATCGCTTCGTCTTTAACCGACGAAATAACGATAGATGAAAATGCCGTCAATACATATAAAACGACACGCAACAATCAGGCCAAAAGAGCCGTTAATGATGATTGTTATACGGTTGATGCTGCCGGTAACACACAATATAATGCCTCATGTGCCGATGCTATTAATAAACGTGCAAAAACGGACATAGACAATTATGCAGCTAAGCTTGAACGCGAATTAAACAACGCCAAAACAAATGCCAAAGCAAGTATTAAAGAGGCAAAAGCCGGTTTTGAAAAAATTTTGAACGCGTTTGAAGATGCGGTTCCGGTTGAAATTGCCGAGCAAAGAATTGCGGCAGAAAAAAACGATTTTGAAGAAGGTTATGCCGCTCAAGAAGAAGCATATCTTGTTAAAAGACAAGAATATGTTGATGAACTTGACAATGTTATGAATGAATTAAACGGGCTTAAAAAAGAATATAACGATTTGATGGGCATTAAAAAAGATGCCGAAGCAGAGGTGGCCGCGCAAGATGATATGATTGCACTTTCCGCAAAGAAAGCGGCGGAAAATACGGAGACCGAGTATGTGAGCGGTATTCCCGAAACAGCGCAAAAAACAAAAGTTGAAAAAACGGCAGAGGCCGAAAAGGCTTTCAAAGAAGCAAAGTCTAAGCTGGCAAATCTGAACGCCCTGCAGGCACAAGCTGATGCGTACAGACAAGATATTAAAGATATTGATGAAAATTTGAAAGTATTGAAACAACAATATATTAAAGAGGCCGTTCAAAGAGAACAAAAAGAAATTGAAGATATGGACAATGCCATCGAAGGCAGAGAAAACGCATTTAAGCTTATTGAACTTGTTTCGTGGGTGGATGGTACATCGGAGACGGAAAGCAAAATTTTTGACCTTTCGGTTAATATATTTAAAACGTTTCAAGAGCGTGCCATTGAAGAAGTTAATGCCGCATATGATAAAATTGAGGCTTTGGGTGAACAAAAA
>JAGCOI010000001.1 GCA_017645485.1 Alphaproteobacteria bacterium
GAGGATGAAAATAACCTCAAAACGTTATTTTCACCGCAAATGGCGACGGTATCATATCGTCATTGCGAGGCGACTGTGTCGCCGTGGCAATCTCTCAAGTGACCGAAGCAACGCATCGCGTTGCTAGACCACCTGTCGGCGCGGCAATCTTTCAAGTTTTACGCCATACACTGTCTTTCCATGCACACAAAAAACAGCGCCCTTAAAAAAAAGACGCTGTTATAATTTCTTTTCATAAATTAAAAGAATATCTTTTTATTTATTGTCCGTACCCGTTTTTCTGTAGCACCGACAGTGACAAATCCCGTCACGCTCAATATCGCTTTTGCACAGTTCCGAAATGCAATAACGGTTGTCATTATGCCCGTCACACGGGCATCTCTTCCAATCATCATCACCAAACATCATATTTTTGGCGCGTGCGATTTTTTCAATGTTTTCCGTCGGTTCGTAGCCTGCTTCTTTGCAGTTTGCGAGCATTTTTTCTAAAATTGTTGCCATTTTTCAGTCCTTTATTTTTCCAGTTTGTTTAATAAATCTTCAAGTTCCTTAAAATTGTTATATTTCAAAACAATTTTACCTTTTCCTTTTTGATTGAAAGACACTTCCGTCTTAACGTTCAAACGTACCTCAAGTTCTTGTTCCAAACGAACAACATCATCATCTTTCAATATCGGGGTTTTATCCTTTTTACCATTTTTCAAACGAGAAATCAAGTCTTCTGTTTGACGAACGCTCAAATCTTTTTCAATAATTTTTTGAGCAAGTTCTTCGGCATTGTCACACCCTATCAGCGCTCTTGCGTGCCCCGCACTTATCTTCTTATCGTTAACAAGCATTTGCACATCCATCGGCAAATCAAGCAAACGGATGGCGTTTGTTATGTAACTTCTTGATTTTCCGACAGATTGTGAAAGTTTTTCATGCGTATATTGATATTCTTGCGCTAGTTTTTGAAAACCCTTTGCCTCTTCAATCGGACTTAAATTTTCACGCATCATATTTTCAATCAATGCCACTTCAAAAGCCTCAGCATCGCTTAAGTCTTTTTTAATTACCGGAACAGTGTTCAACCCCGCATCAATGGCCGCTCTGAAACGTCTTTCGCCGGCAATGATTTCATATGCCCCACCCTTTTTTCTAACCAAAATCGGCTGTAAAACACCTTTTTGCCTGACAGACTCGGTTAAATCTTTCAAACTTTCATCATCAAATGTTTTACGCGGTTGATATTCGCACGGCATAATGCTTTCAACGCTCATATATTCCACACCTTTTGAATGTAAATCCGGTGTATCCTCTACAAACTTAACCAAATCAAATTCTTGAGAATCATCACCGAACAGAGCGTCCAAACCGCGCCCGAGCCCGTGCTTTGTATCTGTCATTTAATTTCTCCTTCTCTTGTTAAAACTTCTTTTGCCAAACTGATATAACTTTGCGCGCCGGTGCTCTTAAAATCATATATCATTATCGGCTTTCCGTGCGACGGTGCTTCGGATATACGCACATTTCTCGGTATCACCGTTTGATATACCACACTCCCGAAATACGCACGCACATCTTTTTCAACCATAAAACTTAAATTATTGCGCTTATCAAACATCGTTAAAACAATGCCCTGCAATTTTAAGTTCGGATTAAACGTTTTTTTAACACGCTCAATATTTTTCATCAAATCCGTTAAACCCTCCATGGCCAAAAATTCGCATTGCAACGGCACAATCACACTGTCTGAGGCCACAAGAGCATTAATCGTCAGCAAATTCAAAGACGGCGGACAATCAATCAAAACATAATCCACCTTGCCCTCAAGAGCATTTAACGCATTTTTAAGCACAAATTCCCGATGAGGCGCATCTATCAGTTCAATTTCGGCTGCAGCTAAATCCGGTTTTGAAGGTATCATATAAAATGATGGTACAAAAGTTTTTTGAACAACGTTCAAAATTGAAACACCTCGCGTTAAAACATCATAAGATGAAGCGGATAATTCTTTTTTATTAAGCCCTAAAGATGTTGTTGCATTACCCTGAGGATCAAGGTCAAAAACCGCGACTTTCTTACCGATTGCGGCCAGTGCGGTTGCAATATTAATGGCTGTCGTTGTTTTACCCACCCCGCCTTTACGATTCGTTACTGATATTATTTTCATCTTTTTTTCCTTAAATTTGAAATAATTAAAACAACACCTTCTTGTTCAATTTCGTTTGCCTTAATATCAACATCAAAAAGCCAATTTTTTTCGGCATCGGCAAGTTCCTGCGCAAAACTTTTCCCTTTCGGAAAAATTAGAACAGTGTTTTTATTTATAAGAGGATACGAAAGCCCGAACAATTTATTTAAATTTGCAACGGCGCGCGCCGTAATAAAATCTGCTGCAGGAAGCTTTAAATTTTCCGATCTTGCATTTAAAATTTGCACATTTTTTAAATCGAGCGCATTTTTTACATCATTTAAATACAGTGTTTTTTTTGTAATGCTCTCAATTAAAGTAAAGTTTGTCGGCCTGTTATCAACCAATGAGGCTATAGCCAACACAATAGCAGGAAAACCGGCTCCCGAACCGATATCATACACAGTTTTTGCATCACTGTTCAAGTACTGATATAATTGAAAGGAATCGGCAACATGACGTGTCCAAATTTCACCTAAAGAATTGTTGCTGACAAGGTTCATTTTAGCTTGCCATGCCTTCAAAATGTCGATAAATCGGCTTAATTTTTTCAATGTTTCACGTGAAACATTATATTTTTTTATAAAATTTTCCATAAAATTTTTATACAGCAAGTTTTATGACTCATAAACATCCAAAAAAAGTTATAAACAACAAAAAAAACGATTTGGATAACCAAATCGTTTGCATCTTTACTATTTTTATAAGATTATTTTTTCAAATAACCGATAATGGCGATAATTGCCGCAGGCGTCACACCCGGAACACGCGAAGCTTCTCCGATGGTTGAGGGTTTAACTTTAGAAAGTTTTGAAACAATCTCTCGCGACAATCCGCCTATTTTCGTATAATCAATATCTTGCTTAATTCTCAAATCTTCGTCTTTTTTGAAAACCTCAATATCAGACATCTGGCGTTTCATATATCCGGAATAGGTTGATTCAATCTCAATTTGCTCAACGGCTTTTTCATCGAACTCTTTGATTTTAGGATATAAATTCAACAATGTTTCACGTGAAACATTGTTATATCCCAAAAGATTAAACAAGGTACGTTGCGTGCCGTCGTTGTTTATGTTTATACCGGCTGCATTTAATTTGGCATAATCAACTTTTTCGTTTAAGGCATAATTACGGAATAAATCTATCTGCTCTTTTTTAGCCTTAAAGCGGCGATATCTTTCTTTGCCCACAACACCGATATCATAACCTTTCTCAGTTAAGCGTATATCCGCGTTATCCGCACGCAGATACAATCTGTATTCCGAACGTGACGTAAACATACGATACGGTTCATCAACACCTTTTAAGATTAAATCATCAACCATAACGCCGATATATCCTTCAGCGCGATTAACCGTAAAGGTTTTGTTTTGATGTGTTGCCTTAAGAGCCGCGTTAATACCGGCAAGCAACCCTTGCGCGGCCGCTTCTTCATAACCTGTTGTACCGTTGATTTGTCCGGCTAAAAACAGATTTTGAACTTTTTTAACTTCTAAGGTATTGTTTAATTCCTTAGGATCGACATAATCATATTCAATAGCATATGCCGGTCTTAAAATTTCAACATTTTCCAAACCCTTGATTGTATGAATAAACGCATCTTGTACATCAGCGGGCAGGGAAGTGGATATGCCGTTCGGATAAACAACATTTGTTTCATACCCTTCCGGCTCTAAAAATATTTGATGCGATGTGCGGTCGGCAAACTTAACCAATTTATCTTCAATGCTCGGACAATAGCGCGGACCGACACCCGTAATCAACCCCGAAAAAAGTGCACATTTTGAAAAATTATCTCTTATGATTTTATGTGTTGTTTCGTTTGTGTGTGTGATGAAACAATCAATTTGTTTTTGAGGCAGGCTTTCGGTTAAAAACGAAAACGGCTCAGGGTGTTCATCTCCGCTTTGACGCTCTAAAACAGCCCAATTAATCGTATCACCGTTTAATCTGGCAGGGGTACCCGTTTTAAGACGACCGACTTTTAACCCTGCTTCTTTTAAATACACTGTTATACCTTTACACGATACATCACCGACACGACCACCTACGGATGTTTGATGACCGGTAAACATCACCCCGTTCAAAAACGTACCCGTTGTGAGCACAACAGCCTCTGCCTTAAGGCTTTGACCGTCTGCAAGCACCACGCCGTGAACAGTGTTATTGTCTATAATCAGCCCTTCAACCGCGCTTTCAACAAGCTCTAAATTGCTTTGATTTTGAAGTTCTTGCAACATATAATGTTTGTAAAGGCTTCTGTCTGCTTGCGCACGCGGTCCGCGCACGGCCGGACCTTTTGAAGAATTAAGCATGCGAAATTGAATACCGCCTTTATCAATAACTTTTGCCATTAAACCGTCAAGAGCATCAATTTCGCGCACCAAGTGACCCTTGCCAAGCCCGCCGATAGCCGGATTGCAAGACATTTCGCCGATTGTTGAGATTTTATGCGTTACAAGCGCGGTTTTTGCGCCTATACGCGCCGCCGCAGCGGCTGCTTCACAGCCTGCATGTCCGCCGCCGACAACTATAACATCATACGTTTTGTTCATTTTATTTTATCCTGTTTGATTGCGTGCACTATACGCTGAAATTATAAAAAATCAAGCACTTATTTTACAAACAAAAGTCTGTTTATTGTTCAAAGTAAAGTCTTGCAAAAACAAACCTTTTGCCTAATATAAGGGCAGTTTTTAGTTTATATTTTTTTAGGAGATTAAATATGCCTTTGATTTCAATGCGTCAGATTTTGGATCACGCAGCCGAAAACGGATATGGTGTTCCGGCTTTTAACATTAACGATATGGAGCAGGTTATTGCCGTTTTGCAAGCTGCGCGTAAAGTTAACGCACCTGTTATTTTACAAACTTCAACCGGGGCACGTAAATTTGCGGGCGACCCGATGATTCGCCACATGGTGCAAGCCGGTATTGAAATGTTTCCGGAATTGCCGATTTGTATTCACCAAGACCATGGTGCATCCGTTGATATTTGCCAAAGCGCAATTGTGAACGGCTATTCTTCCGTAATGATGGACGGTTCTTTGGAAGCAGACGGTAAAACACCTTCTTCTTATGAATATAATGTACATGTGACCAAAGAAGTTGTTGCACGTGCACATGCCGTCGGTGCTTCGGTTGAAGGCGAACTCTGCGTTATCGGCTCTCTTGAAACAGGTAAGGGCGATAAAGAAGACGGTCATGGTGCCGAAGGCACGATTGATAAAAAACGTTTGGTAACAGATCCGGACGAAGCCGCACGCTTTGTTGCCGATACAAATGTTGATGCTTTGGCTGTTGCCGTTGGTACATCTCACGGCGCTTATAAATTTACACGCAAACCGGACGGTGAAATTTTAGCCATTGATGTGATTGAAAAAATCCATAAAAAATTACCGAATACACATATGGTAATGCACGGATCTTCTTCTGTTCCTCAAGAATTGCAAGATTTAATCAATGCTTACGGCGGTGCCATTCCTCAGACATACGGCGTGCCTGTTGAAGAAATTGTTCGCGGCATTAAATCAGGTGTTCGCAAAGTAAATGTTGATACCGATTGCCGTATGGCCATTACCGGTGCAATCAGACGCTTATTTA
>JAGCOI010000096.1 GCA_017645485.1 Alphaproteobacteria bacterium
CACAGTGAGGGCATATTGCATTCTGCCGTTCAATGCTGGGTTGCAAACAGCAAAGGAGAAGTTCTTATTCAACGCAGAGCCGCAACAAAAGATCAAAGTGCCGGTAAATGGGATGTTTCTTTTGGCGGTCATTGTGTTAAAATTAATGAGGATTCACATCTGTTAACGGATAACGTTATTAAAGAGGGTAAAGAAGAATTAGGCCTGACCATTCAATCTCAGGATATTATCAAATTAGGTGAAGTCAGATATACTTCTCAACAAGGTAAAAACAAAGAACTTTTAGGTATTTTCCTGATTAAAGTTAACGATAATCAAAAATTTGTTTTTGAAGATGGCGAAGTTTCCGAAGTCATGTGGATTAAACCTGAAACTTTATATAATAATATCTTGCAATATCCTAACGAATACGCCAATCGCTTGGGTGCGGTTACCTTACTTAAATTTTACGGAGCCTGACATGCAAGTTATTTCCATGACCAGAGGCAAAATTCGTCAAGATTATATTAATGGTCAGGAAATTATTGTCAAGCAATCTTCCTTTGATGAAGTTCGAAAGATAGAGCAAGCCCGCAATATTTTTAAGAATCGAACAATTATTTTAGATGGAAAAGATTTTATATTTCACCTACCCAGAATCTATGACTACAAAGACAATCAAATTTATATGGAATTCTTATCCGGTAATAATTTGGAAATAGATCTCAGAACATCTAAAAATAGAGAAAATGCTGTTAAAATCACGAATATCCTGTTTCAATATATGTATGACAATCAAATATACTGGGGGGATTTTGCTCCGCGAAACATCATGATTGATACTGACCGTCAAAGTATTAATCTTTGCGATTTTGAACGAGGGATTCAATCTAATATAACCTCAAAAGAATTTTTACAAAATTATGCTTATGAGGAATATGCAGCCTTTTTATTTCCTCACGAACGTATATTTTCGGAAAAACTCAATAATATCTTTCATATTGATAAACCATTACCTATTACAATGAATGACATTCATTCAAACAGAGTAAAGAGCATTATCCAAGAAAAACACCTGCCTACCAATCAGTTAACAACCCAAACGATTGCTAATATTAATAAGTTAATTATTCTAGCTGAAACACCTTATAAAATAAATTCAACACCGGTTTTTCCAATTATTGATTTAGAACAAACAAAAGATATATCCTATCAATTATTTGCACAAAAAGTTTGTTCTATCATTGCACGGCAGGACATAATACATGGACACTATACAAGAGTATAAACCTTTGGATATTCAAACCCCTGTTAGTCTACGGACTACGTTATCAGGTCAACGTTTTTTAGTTCTTAAAGATGGCAAATATCAATTTCCCATCGGACCTTTGGGCTATATTCCAAAATCAGGTTTATGTTTTTATGATGTCCTTGCGCCGATTGTTAACAATAAAAAAATTTTAGATTTAGGTTGTGGTGAGATGGGGATTATTTCGCTTATCTCTATTTTAGAAGGCGCATCTCAAGTCACTGCCATTGATATAGACGAAAGATGTCTTTATTGGTTAAATCACCTAAAAACCAAATTTCATTTTAATAATCTTGAAATATTCAAATCAGATATGTTTCAAGCTGTTCATAAAAAATTTGATGTTATTGTCTCAAATCCCCCAATCATGCCTATGCCTGAAATAAATGAAAAAAACATTCATGATTCTGGTGGAAAAGACGGTAGAATATATTTAAATAAAATCATGAAGGATGCGTTATCATATCTTAACGATAATGGACAGCTTTATCTGTCAGCTTTTTCTTTTCTCGGAACCGACACACCGACCGGAAAACAATTATCCTTAAAACAATATGCTTTAAATTTAGGATATTCCTCTTTTGATGTGGTAGCAAGAAAACGTAAGATTTTATCAGATAATTCTCTGACATATAAACAGCTTCCTTACATCAAAACAATTTATCCTTATATGAAAATATCAACATATCAAAATAAACCGACCACAGAATTTCAAATTTTACGTCTTTGCAAATAAAATCCGTTTACAGTTTTCATTTTCTTTTTGTTTTTGAAAACCATCTCGGTTATATTGAATTAAAGAGGAAATAACATGAAAAACGTCTCAGATTTAACCGAAATTGAAGCCGCGCAAGAGCTTGAATACATTGCCTTTGAAATGGCCAAAGCGGATATTGCCTATTATCAACATGATGATCCTTATTTAACGGATGCCGCGTATGATGCCTTAAAACTCAGGAATGAACAAATCGAAAAGCGTTTTCCAAACCTTATCCGTGCCGACAGCCCCTCAAAAAAAGTCGGTGCCCCGCTTAAATCCGATTTTAAAAAAATCACGCATAAAGTCCCTATGCTTTCGCTTGCCGATATTTTTTCACTTGATGAACTTAAAGAATTTGTTGCTTCCGTTGAACGTTTTTTAAATACCGCGGACAACATAGAATTTACATCCGAACCCAAAATGGACGGTCTTTCTTTTAATGCGCGCTACGAACACGGACGCCTTGTTTCCGCAGCCACTCGGGGAGACGGCAAAACGGGTGAAGACATTACCGAAAACCTTAAAACAATCAGCGGTCTTCCCCACACCGTTCAAGCCCCTGATTTTCCGGATATTATTGAGTTACGGGGCGAAGTTTACATGTCAAAGGCCGATTTTTTTGCCTTAAACGAAAAAAATGCCGCCATGGGCAAAAAAACCTTTGCCAATCCGCGTAATGCCGCCGCCGGATCACTGCGTCAACTTGATGCAAACATCACCAAAGAGCGCCGTTTAAGCCTGCTTGTATACACATGGGGCGAAGTTTCAAACATCTTTTGGAAAACACAGCAGGAATTTTTACAAAAAGTGCAACAATGGGGTTTTCCCGTCAATCCTTACAACAAACTTTGCCGCAATGCCGATGACCTGATAGAAAGCTTTAAGGTTTTAGAACAGACGCGCGCAGATTTGCCTTATGATATTGACGGCATTGTCTATAAAGTCAATTCGCTTGCTCTGCAAAATCGTCTGGGGTTTTTAACACGCACGCCGCGTTGGGCCGTTGCCCATAAATTTGAGGCCGAAAAAGCCATGACAAAGCTTTTAAACATTCGCATTCAGGTCGGACGCACGGGTGCTTTAACACCTGTTGCCGATTTAGAGCCGATTAACTTCGGCGGTGTTATGGTCTCTCATGCCACACTTCATAATGAAGATGAAATCAAGCGCAAAGATATCCGCATCGGCGATTATGTTATCATTCAACGTGCCGGTGATGTTATCCCGCAAGTTTTAGGTGTGGTGACACAAAAGCGCACACCGGATATCATACCGTTTGAATTTCCGAAAACATGCCCCGAATGCGGTGCACATGCCATCAGAGAAGAAGACGAAGCCGTTCGTCGTTGCACGGGCGGTCTGTCCTGTCCGGCGCAAGCGGTCGAACGCTTAAAGCATTTTGTTTCGCGCGAAGCTTTTAATATAGAAGGTTTAGGGGCTAAAATCATTGAAGATTTTTTTGCCGAACACATCATCTGCCGCCCTGATGATATTTTTACGTTAGAAGAACGTAACGGTGGTGATGATTTATTTTCAAACGCACAAGGCATACATCTTGAAACAAAAGAGGGCTGGGGACCAAAGTCGGCACAAAACCTTTTTGCTTCCATCAGAGAACGCAAAAAAATATCTCTGCCCCGCTTTATTTACGCACTGGGTATTCGTCAGGTCGGTACGGCAACGGCATTGCTTATTGCAAAAAATTACTTAAATTTTACCTCATTTGAAAACGCCATGCGTCAAAAAGACACATCAAAACTTCTGTCCATAGACGGCATCGGCGAAGCAATGGCCAAAGATATCGTTGAGTTTTTTGCAGAGCCTCACAATTTAAATATCATTTCAAACTTAAAGCGCTATATCACTATTGAAGATTTTGAAGACACAACCGATTATCATTCAAAAATCGCAGGCAAAACGGTTGTCTTTACCGGCACGCTTGAAACGCTGACTCGCTCCGAAGCCAAAGCAAAAGCGGCTTCTTTAGGCGCCAAAGTTGCAGGCTCTGTTTCCGCGCACACCGATTTTGTTGTTGTCGGCTCAGATGCCGGTTCAAAAGCAAAAAAAGCTCAAGAGCTCAATATTCAAATGCTAACGGAACAAGAATTTTTAGATATGATAAAATAACACAAACATCTTCTCAAGCGCTTTTTTCAATCAGCTTATCAGCTGCCGCTCGCGCCTCATCCGTTATTTTTTCGCCGGACAACATACGTGCGATTTCTTCTTTTTTCTCCACATCCGATAAGCAAACGACATCAGTCACTGTTTGATTGTTTTCGCTGTGTTTTGAAACCTTAAAATGCGTCGTACTGAAGGAAGCAACTTGCGGCGAATGAGTTACCGCCATAACCTGAACACTTTGTGACAATCTTAAAAGTCTGTTACCGACAGCCTCTGCGGCACTACCGCCGACACCGCTGTCTATTTCATCAAATACCATGGTTTCAATTTTGCTGCTGTGCGCCAAACTAACTTTTAAAGCCAGCATAAAACGGGCAAGTTCACCGCCGGAGGCAATTTTTGAAAGCGCCCCGAACGGTTCACCGGCATTTGTTTTTATTTCAAAACGCACTTTATCCATGCCGTTTTTGTGCCAATCAGCCTCAGTCACATTTTCAATACAAACACGAAATTCCGCCTTATCCATTTTCAAAAACTGAAATTCACCCGTCACGCTTTTGCTTAAAATTTCGGCGGTATGCTCACGACACGCGCGCAATTTCAACGCACTTTGATAATATGCCTCTTTTAAGCCGATTAATTCTTTTTCCATACAAAGAATATCTTCGCCGTTTTTTTCAATGTTTTTCAGTTTGCTCTCA
>JAGCOI010000097.1 GCA_017645485.1 Alphaproteobacteria bacterium
CATTGTCGTCGGCATTGTTCCCATCACCACCGTTATTATTACCGTTGCCGCCGGATTTATTAACACCGGCAACATTTTTACGTATATTGTCACTTCGATTGGCTATTCTGTCTTTCATGCCTTGGATGGCGCCTGTTACGCCGGATACTTTACCGGCTGCTTTTAAGCTTGCAGTGCCGGCTTTTTGAGCAGCTTGGGCAGCCAAGCCGCCGATATGTCCGCCAATACTGTCTTTAGATGTAGGCCCGCTTGTGCCTGAAATGGCATTTGCAAGTTCGCCGACCTGAGCGACAAGTTTGAACGCAAAAATGCAACATGCGAGCAAAACCAAAAATTTTGTGCCGCTTAAATCCATCAGGTCCTTAAGGTCTTCAATATCATTTTTATTCATATATTCCAATATGTTTTCAAGTTCGGCCTTGCTTTTGTTTCCACCGGTCAGGGCCGCGGAAGACAGTTCTGATGTGAGGGAAATAATAAGCCCCATCATAACAAAATTGAAAAAGACATTCATAAATATATCCCACCCCGCTTTTAGGTATTTGGCGGTTATCTTAAAAGGCCAACATGCAACCAAAAACGGCAAAAGGGTGCAGAAAATACCGAACCTGACGACACTGTCAAGCAAATAAAAACAACAAGCCAAAGCAATTGCCCAACCGAATGCATAGACAACAATACCCTCAATCATCATTGAAATATCGGGAATGATATTTTTCCATGAGGCTGTTGTTTTGGAAACACATATTAAGGCACTGCCTATGGCAGGGAGTTCCGCACTTGACTTACTGAACAGTTGAATGGTGCCTAACACCTGAGCCAGTAAATTTTGAGAAATAACACCGGAAGGTATTTGATTCTGTGCTAATATACTTGAAACGTACTCTTTTAAGGAAGCGGCTGTTTGCGGATTTATAATGGTCAGTCCAAACTCTAAGCCGGCTTGCATAAGCGGATTGATAATAAAGTCGTAAACGTATTTCGAATCGGATAACAAGATGGCGGCAACCAATACCTTAAAGGCTTGAACGGCAATAGTTTGCAAATATTTTCCGACATCTTGTTTGGTGAATGCACTGACGGAAATTAAAGTGTGATATGCAATAAATAAAGCCATGACGATGATAATGACATTACGAAAACCTGCAGCTAAAGAATTATAAGACATGGTTGACATGGTTTGGTCTGTTTTTAAGACGACTTCAAACACGGGACAGAGCAAACATTGTTTAATTTCATCATATCTTTGAGACAACGGCGGGCAGGTTTTCTTTTTTGCAAAAGCATCTGCAGATAAGAAAACGCAGGCGCATGTCATTAAAATAAACAGAAAGGCTCTAATTCTTTTCATGGTCTTTTCCTTTATGCGCAAAAGGGCTTCCGAATGTTTTGAGAGCAATGAGCAAAATAATAATGAGTAAGCCGGCGCTTATGTAATAAGCCAAAGAGCTGGACATGATATCAAACACATGAAAATACATGGCAAGCAGAACAGCCGCAAACAGCAATATTGTTATCAAAACAGACTTCATATTATACTACCCTTCATATTATCTTATTTTACTATAAATGAAAAGAAAAAAGTGTTACATTATCATTAAAGTTTTCCGTCTTTGATAAAATGAACACAGGCATCAATGAGGCGTTTGTTGTCAAAAATG
>JAGCOI010000098.1 GCA_017645485.1 Alphaproteobacteria bacterium
TCTATCCCCGACAATGGCGTATTCGTTATCGGGCAGAATGAGAGGCGGGTCTTTAGGAGCCAGTTTTTTTTGTTTAAATTCTTGTATCTTTTCTTTGGATAAACGATATAGGTGGATGGCTTTAACAATATATGAAGTGGTCGTTTCAATTTCTTTTTCCGTCATTTCCGGAAAAATAAGGGCGACATCCTGACTGAAATCAATATCTAAAACGTTATCCGGATAACGAGCTTCAAAATATTGCCCTAAAATGAGAAGCCGTCCGATAGGCGAATTGTCGGTGCGGTCTATAATTTCACGCATCTGAGACGGATGCGGCAGATTACCTGTTTCAATAAAATTCGGTACATATATGTTTTCGGTTTCGTCTTCTTCATCCGGCTCAAAAACAACCTCAGAGGCGCTTAAACAACCGATGTTGAAAAATAAAAAAAAGAAAACTATATATTTTAAAAGCGAAAACATGTGATGTTATTTTTTTTGAGTATATTTTTGTTTGAATATATGATATAATAACTTTTATAAGCAAACAAATACAATTTTGGGATATATACAATAAATGGCACTGATTGAAGATAAATATTTAAGCGGGCAACTTTTGATTTCAAGTCCGAAAATGGATGATGAATGCTTTGCAAAAAGTGTTATCTATTTGTGTTCGCACGGCAAAGAAGGTGCTATGGGGTTTATTATCAATAAAAAATTGAAAGATTTTTCGTTTTCGGATTTGGCTGTTCCGATGGACAGGCCGTCACTGACAAACATGGACAGCATTTTTTTATATCAAGGCGGACCTGTTGAAAAAATTCGGGGGTTTGTGCTTCATAGTGCGGAATATTGTAAGCCCGGAACATATCAGGTTAATAAAAATATTGCCGTTTCATCAAGTTTGGATGTGTTGCAGGATATTATTTACGGCGTCGGTCCTAAAGATAATTTAGTAGCCCTCGGTTATTGTGCATGGCAATCTAATCAACTTGAACGCGAAATTATCAATAACGATTGGTTTGTAACAGATGTTTCAAACGAGTTTTTGTTTCATACCGATGATGAAGATAAATGGCAAAAAGCGATGGATGAAACACATGTTGATTTAAGCCGGTTTATTTATGAAAGCGCACATGCGTAAACACACAAATCCCTAATGTGGTGAAAGTTTAAGTGATTTATTTGTATCTTGTTAACTTTAATCACATTATGTTACAAAATGCAACAATTTTGTGATATTTATTAAAATAATACTTGATTTTTTCTTTTTTTTAGGTTTTTTATGAGCCAGACAGAGATTGTCTGGAACTATTGAAAAGGAAAAATTTTATGAAAAAACTTTTAACATATACGGCGCTTGGAACACTTATGTTCATTATGGAAGCTAACGCTGCAGGTTTTCATTTGCGCGAACAATCAGCAGCTGCACAAGGAAATGCTTATGCCGGAGCAACGGCAGGCGCTGAAAATTTATCTTATGCTTATTTTAATGCAGCAGGTTTGACACGTCAAAAAGGTAAAAATATTAATTTCGGTGGTACATATATTGCCCCGAAAGCCAAAGCTAAGAATGTTTATAATCACACAACTGCCGCAAGAGGGGAAGATGCCCAAAATATTGTGCATGCTGCAGTGGCACCGAATATGACGGCTTCTTGGCAAATTAATGATAAATTATATACGGCCGTTGCCGTGAATGTACCTTATGGTATGATCACAAAATACGATTCGGATTGGAAAGGAAGACAACACGGCTCAACATCAAAATTGACCGTTATAACAACAACACCGATGGCAGCTTATAAGTTAACCGACAAATTTTCTATTGGTGCAGGCATGCAAATTCAATATATTAAAGCACGCTTAACAAGCGGACCATTCCCCGGCGGAGATGCATCCATTGAAGGAAAAGCCTTAGATTTAGGGTGGCAAGTCGGTTCAATGTATGAATTCAATGAAAATACTCGTTTAGGTTTGGCATACAGAAGTAAAGTTAACCATAAATTAAACGGTCATATGAAAATTACCGGTTTTCCCGAAAGAGATATTTATGCAAAATTAATTACACCTGCCATGCTTTCAATGGGTATTTATCATGAATTTAATGAAAAATGGTCGGTCATGGCAGAATACCAACGCGTTTTTTGGAGTTGCTTTAAGAATTTGACCATTAAAAACAGTAATGGTACAGTGGCTTCAAATACAAAAGAAAATTGGCGTGATACAAACTTTTGGGCATTGGGTGCAAGTTATCAGCTCGATTCTCAATGGAAATGGCGTTTAGGTATGGCATACGATCAATCAGCTGTTCGTTTACGTCACAGAACACCGCGTATTCCGGATTCTGACAGATTGTGGTATTCAACAGGTTTGAATTATCAATACAATGAAAAGTTGTCGTTTGATTTGTCTTATACATATATTTATGCACATAAAGCACATATGGATACGGCATTAACAGGAAACGGAGGCCAAAGAATAACGGCAGATTATACAAACTCTGTTCAACTTTTCGGTTTGTCGATGAATTATAAATTCTAAGACAAAAATAAACTCCCAAAAAAAACGATGTTGATAAAACATCGTTTTTTTTTGATTCTATTTTTTTCCTAATTTATTCCATCCTTGAAATTTTTTGGGTTCGGGATTGTTATTTTGAACAGGTTCATTTTGCTGTGCCCAATTGCGTTTCGGTTGGGCGGCTTTTTGCTGATTAACCAATGTTTGCTGTTCTTCATTTACCGCAATACCTGTCGGCATTAATTGATTGAGCAGAGCAGGGGAAACAAAATCGGTTTTTTGATTTTCAAAAACATTTACGATTGTTTCAAGAGGTTTTTTGACAGGTTCTGCATTAAACGCTTTCATCGTACCACCGTAAAATACGGTAACTGACGGACAAGTATCCGAAAACAAAACATCTGTTGAATCAATGCCTCTTATAAAACGAAACATAATTTTCGGTTCAATCTGACAAGAGGCTTTTGTTTCTAAAATACTCGAAGGTGTTTTAAAAAAACCTTCTACAAAGATATCTTTTTCTTCACCGATTTGCCCGCAGTAGCCGGTAATGGCCAATTGATCTAAGGTGTATCCCGTGTATCCGGAAGGAGCTTTTGAAACATTATAACAAAAAACACGTTCGGCATTTAAAATATTATTTAGTGCCGTTTGAGATAAATTTTTGGCTATATATGGTGTTACATTCGTTGTTTGTGCATGTAAAGAAAATGAAAATGTACACATAAGTGCCAAGGCACTTAAAGGTAATGAAAATCGTTTCATATAAATACTCCCTGTATAATACATAAAATATGAGAAATCAGTCTGTGCCTAAAATATCGACGGTGTTAAACAGAATATTATCCAAGCTTAAGCCCGTTGAATTTTCAATAGTGTTGATAAGACCGACAAAAACATTGCTTAGCGGATCTTCGGCATTGTTGACATCAATAATGCTTTCTTGCAGTTTTTGACGATACTTAAAAGGTAAATTTTGAACTTTTTCATTGTAGCTTTGCGGAATTTGATAGCCCATGTTTCTTAAATGGTCGAGCATTACAACCATGTTATGGCGGTTGACTTCAGGAGCCAGATATTCATGGTCGCCGGTGTTAAAAGTTGTACCTTCGCCGATATAATTCAATTTTCCGTGTTGACCGCTTCCGCGCCATGTTCTGACACCGCTTCTGTCACGAGCACGTGCCCAAGGATCAACCGCTAAAATTTCACCGCCGTTTGAATTACCGGAATAAATAGGGGCGTCTTTAATATCGCTGCCTGCAGCATCGGCAATATTATCGCCGAAATACCCGTCATTCGGTGACGGTGGTTGCGGAACCCACGGATTGGCAGGCAATTGCGCAGATGCAATTTGCGGTAAAGTCATCATAAAAGCAAAAATAAATATTTTGGAAAAGCGGCACATAGATAATCTCCTACATTATTTTTACTCAGTATAACACAAGTTTTATCAAAAAAACAGTTAAAATATTGTGTCAATTTATTTCTCTTATGATACTATAATTTTAAGTAAAGTAAATAGTTTAATTTTACTTAAAATTGTTTTGTCAGATAAAAGCAAGAATCAAAGATACTGAGTGTATTTTGTTATTTTTGAGCGCGTTTGGTCAGTTTTTTCTCAAGTTCTTGAATTTTTGTTTCAAGTGTTTGAATTGTTTGCTCTAAAGTTTCGGTTGCCTGTTTATCAATACCGTAAGCATAAAAAGTGTGTGCGGACTTTTTGTTTTTATCAATTTGATGTGCGGCAATGCCGACAACGGTACAATCAGGCTTCACATCTTTAACCACAACCGCGTTGGCACCGATTTTGACGTTATCTCCGATTGTAATCGGCCCCAAGACCTGAGCACCTGAGCCGATAATAACATTGTTTCCGATTGTGGGATGACGTTTTTGAAGGTTTTTACCGTTTTTATCAAAAGCTTTCGTACCGCCGAGTGTTACATTTTGATATAACGTGACATTGTTACCGATTTCAGCTGTTTCACCAATAACAACACCCATGCCGTGATCTATAAAAAAACCTGAGCCGATTTGAGCACCTGGATGAATTTCGACACCTGTGAAAAAACGCGTCGTCTGAGAAAGAAAACGTGCTAAGAAATGCCATTTTTTAAGCCACAGCCAATGACAAATACGATAACAAACAATAGCATGAAAACCGGATGAAAAAAATGCGGCCTGAACACGTGAGGAGGTTGCCGGATCACGCGCACAAACCGAATCTAAATCAGAGATAATTAAAGACTTGAAATTTTGTTTCATTTTATGATATATTTCCTTTCAATCGATTCTTATTATATATATTCAAAATATGTTGTAAAGAGGTTTTAAAAAATGGTTGAAGTGTTGTTTAACGGTCCTGCCGGCAGATTAGAAGGAAGATATCATAAATCTATGCGGGCAAATGCGCCTGTTGCACTGATTTTGCACCCGCATCCGCAATATGGCGGCACAATGAATAATAAAGTTGTTTATACATTGTTCAGTTGTTTTCGTGATTTAGGTTTTTCCGTGTTAAGATTTAATTTCAGAGGTGTCGGACGGTCTATGGGCAGTTTTGAAGACGGTCCGGGCGAACTTGCAGATGCAACGGCGGCCTTGGATTGGTTACAGCACGAAAATCCGGATTCAAAAAGATGTTGGATTGCGGGTTATTCTTTCGGGGCGTGGGTTGGTATGCAACTTTTGATGCGTCGTCCCGATATTAATAATTTTATTGCCGTTTCACCGCCGGCCAATGAAAAAGATTTTGCATTTTTGGCACCTTGTCCGACTTCGGGTTTGATTATACAGGGTGGTAAAGATGAAATCGACGATCCAAATCAAGTTGCCGTTTTAGCGCGCCGATTGAATATGCAAAGACATGCCGATGTTGATTATGCCTTGATTGAAGAAGGTGATCACATGTATAACAATCATTTGGTTGATTTATATAAGGTGGCCGGTAATTATGTTTTGGATATTGTTAATCACAGAAGGGCTCCGACCAAAAAAGAGTTTACGCCGGAAGAAGAAGCATTGATGCTTGCAAATGAAGCCATGATGGATGAAGATGATGATGACGAGATTTAAAATCTCGTCATTCATTTATAAATGTGAATTTATCAAAATTCAAAAGAAATTTTTTCTTGTTTAACGGTTGTTGAAGAGCCATGCCCCGGATATAAAATTGTGTTATCGGGGAGGGTTAAGATTTTATTTTTAATATTGGAAAAAAGTTCTCTATAATTTCCGCCTGAACCGGGAATGTCAGTTCTACCGATACCGGATTGAAAAATTGTATCACCCGTGAAAAGAATATTGTTTGTTTTATCATAGTAAGCAACTGAATCAATTGTGTGTCCGGGTGTTGCAATGACTTGCAAGGAAACGTTTTGATTGGCATTTAAAAAGATTATATCTCCTTCTTGAAGAGGCTGAATGTTTTGTATAACGCTTCTATCCGTAAAATGCATGGCAAGATTCGGATTTAAAAGATATTCTTTGGCAGTGTATAAGCCGTAATACTTTATTTTCAATGTGTCGGCAAGATTTAAGACGGCGCCGATATGGTCTAAGTGCGAGTGCGTTAGAAGAATTTTTTCTATTATCCATCCCTCTTTCTTTATAAATTCAAATAATTCCTGAGCATGTGCAGACGGATCAATAATAAAGCCGTGAGATGATATATCATCAACATACAAATAACAATTGGCGGCAAATACGTCGTTAAATTCAAATTTTTTGAGTATCATTTTTAATATCCTTTATCTTATATATAAACGATTTATGGCTGATGTCCAGTCAGAAAATATGACAAAAAACTTGCAAAACAGAAAAATAGTGCTATGATGAAAAACAGCTTGAAAGGAAACAGAACACATGTCAAATGAACGCAAAGATGAAAAAGCAGAGGAAAATGAGCGCTTGTTAGAAGCGTATCGTCATCAAGACGTTATGCATCCGAGTATTATTTTGCGTAAAGTTGTTGGGAACGGTCGTTATATGGACGAGGACGATTTATCTGTCGTTTCATTTGATATGACGCGTGCCGATGAAAATATTGATTCGAAAGTTTCAAAAGATTTTCATTGGGCTGTTTCCGGCTTAAAAATGCTTAGAAAATGTTATGCGAAAATATTGTCTGAGCCTGTAGAAAAAATACATTTGGACGGCATTGTTCGGAACAATACATATCTGATTTTGGCAGATAAGGGATATATGCTGGCTTCAAACATTAAAAATGCCGATCGTGTGAGCGGGGCATGTGGATCGATTGATAATCATGTTGCCATATTTTTTGTGAACGGAAACTTAAAAAGCACCACATTGCTTCATGAAGCCGTACATCATTCGGATTTAAAGATTTATGAAAGGCAGTTCAGTAATTTTCCTATTTATCAAACGGCTATTATGATTATTGATGCACAAAGGTCCGAAACGGGGGAACGGAACAAATCCGTACGTTGTTTGCGTACGGTTCACGAAGATTATAAGCCGGGTGAATTATATAAAGAAGGTTTGGCTTGGATCAGTGTTATGCCTTTGGCAACACTTGCAAACGAGAAAAATCACTGCGCCAAGAACTTAAAAATTTTACATTCATTATATACAAAGGCCATCTTAGAGGGTAATTATGCCGTTATGGCCTGTTTTGAACATTTTAAGCCTTCAAAAACCTTACAAGTATTACTCAATTCGTATAATATGAAAGGTCAGCAAGTCGGGCAAAACAGACGGCAGATATTAAAACAGGAAAAAGATTTTGTAAATGAATTGCTGTTATTCAGAAAAAGTATAGATGAGATTACACGTTCAGGCTTGGCTCACGAACAAGTGCCGCAAAGTGTTTTTGATGTTTGTGAAAAATGCGGACTGAACGCTTCAACTGATGTTGTCAATGCATATTTACAAGCGAAGCGTTTGTTTAATGAAACTAAAGATGATGCAAAAAAAATGCTTACGACATTGAAAAAGTGTCAGAATAATCTTGATATGCATCAAAAATCATCTGGCAATTTGAAAGATTTTGTTATTGCATATATGTATGTTCAGCTTGCTCAAAATGTGTCGGACGGTAAAGAATTTGTTGTGTGTGATCAAAATTTTTCGGGTAAAACATCGGAAGAAATAAAAACAGCCATGAATAATGAGTTGTGCGATCAAATAGCGGTGTTTGAAGTTTTAGGTCAGAAGGGTGATATGCTTCAAGATTGCAGATTAGCTTATGGCTTAGAAATCAAACCGGAATATGTTGGAGCCGTTCGCCAAGTGGTTGACCGTGATTTTAATAAGGCGGAAAATTTAACCGAAAGAATGAAGCTGATTTCAACTTGGATTAAAAGTTTTGAAAACACAAGACTTATATCCGAAAAAAAGAAATCTCAAGTGAAAGCGGCTATCGGTATGGAAAGAATTTTGGCGGAAACTTTTGGAAATTCTCGACTGCATGGTGCTTTAAGCCGGCAAGATTTGAAAGATTTCAGTGTTTCAAAGGCAATATTAAATGATTTGGCTTACATGGAAACGGATGATGAGAAAGATGGTCTGCCTTTGTCCTTATATAAAGATTTTGATTTAGGTGTCGTTTCGGACTTATGCTCGCGCGATAAAACGTGTTTTGATAAAGAAAGCAGGGCATATAAGCCGAATAATTATCAAAGCCGCTCTGAAAAAGGCACGTTGTATGCACGCGCATTGTATGAATTTTTGAAACTCAGACATCAAACGGATGTTAAACAGTTACCGGAATTGGAATTAACTTGCTTTAATCCGGACAGCAATATCAGATCATGGTATCGGCAAAGTGAGTTAACGCATATTGCTAAATCTATCCGAAATCTGGCAGACGGCAGATAAATCGTTATAACTCACATTCAGGGCAGTTTGAGACATTTTCAAGCTGGATATTGGCATGTGTGATATGGAATTCATCGCTTAATAAATCATGTACTTTATCTACCAAATCTAAATCCGTTCCTTTAATATGGCATTCAAGCGAAATATCATTTTCACTGATGCACCAAACATGGATATGGTGGACGTCTTTAATACCTTTGATATTTTCAATGGCTTGTTGAATTTTGTTTAAGTCAAGATGTTCGGGTGCGGCATTCATCAAGATATTGACTATCGGCTTAAAAGAAACAACAGACTGAAATATCATATAAGCGGCAATAAATAAGGCAATAATGCCGTCAATAAAATACACATTAAACAAAACAACACAAATACCGGATAAAATAACACCGAGCGATCCGAAGGCATCTGCAAGATTATGAACAAAAACCATTTTCATATTAGAATTATGATGTGCCCCATGGTGCGAGATTTTTGCCGTGACCAAATCTATAATAAGCGCAAAAACCGAAATCACGATAATAAGCAGGCCTTCAATGGGTTTTGGAAAAATTAAGCGTTCCACACCCTCAAAGGCAAGATATAAACCCGAGATAAAAAGCAAAATCAAATTTACAAAACCACCGATAACTTCTGCACGCTTAAAACCGTATGTATATTTTTTGCTCGCCTTATGATGCCCGATTTTAAAAGCAATAACAGCAATTAAAATGGAAAAAGCATCTGAGGTGTTATGAAGTGCATCGCCAATCAGGGCAACACTGCCTGCAATAATGCCTCCGATGATTTCCACAACAGAGAGCAACATATTAATCACGAACGAAATCAATAAATATGTAACGGACTTTTCATTGATTTGCCCATGATGTTGATGACAAATTGTGCTATGATGTTCATGATGATGCAAGTGTGCCATTCAAAAATCTCCTCTGGGAGTTCAATCTAGCACCTTCAAATTGAAAATCAAGAAATTTTTAGTGATACAATTTTATGCCGGTATTTCGTAATTCTTGTTTTCCTTGTTGATCATATTGATAATAATAAAGCAATTCGCGCTCATTAATATTATTTGCATCCACAACGGCTTCAGGAACACCCCATAAAATAGAAAGTGGCCACAACAGTAAATTTCCTGTACCATAAATCCAATGACTGCTGTCTGCACCATTACCTGAAGCCAGATAAAAATTTCCAAATCCTGGCAATAAATTAAGTAAACCGGCAGCGGCCGGTGCTGCTGGTTTTTCATAATTCCCGACAGGTCTATCAACCGTGATACCATTGGATTTTAATAAATGAAGTTGGTCACGTTCGGTTTTGGTTAAGTTTGTGCAGGCCCCAAGCATAATGATTGTTATTAAAGTAAATATTTTTTTCATGATTTGTCGTCCTTGTTATTCAGTTTATAAAAAAAACCGCTTTCAAAAGCGGTCGGGCAGTGCAAAATCATGTATTGTCAAATGATTCTTTTATCCTCACGGATAAAAGCTCCCCGACCTGTATCGGAGATAATCACTAACGACAAAAATCAAATGCCGGACAATACAAAGGTTTTTGCAAAACCCGCACCGTTTCGGTGCACTAAAAATCTATGATAAAAAAGAAAAGAAATCAAGAAAAATTTATGCAACATCTCTTGCTTTTCGTTTGTTTTTATGTTTTGATACGTCATAGAGGGGAAAATGTCATATTGTAATTGGGAACATACCTCGGCTGTTAACAGAAAATATCACGATGAGGAATGGGGTGTACCTGTCCATGATGATAGAACGCAATTTGAGTTTTTATCTATGGAAGTTATGCAATGCGGTTTAAGCTGGGATTTGATTATCAACAGACGTGCGGTTCTTCGTTCATGCTTTGCCGAGTTTGATTTTGATAAGGTCGCAAAATATACACAGGCCAATGTTTCAAAAATTATGACGACTGAAGGTATGATTAAAAGTGTTCAAAAAATTGAAGCCATTATTTCAAATGCCAAGTGTTTTCAACAAATCAGACAACAGTTTGGCTCATTTGATGCATATTTATGGCGGTATTCCGAAAATAAAACCATTTTATATGATAAGCATGAAAAAGGTTATATTCCGGTATCAAACGGGGTGTCAGCGCTCATCAGTCGTGACTTGAAACGGCGTGGTTTTAAGTTTTTGGGGCCGATTACGATTTATTCGCATTTACAAGCCTGCGGCATTATCAATGATCATGATGAAAATTGTCCGCGCCGTGCATACATTAATGAACATTACCCGACGATGTGTCAAAAATGTGATAAGGAAGTAAATGTCCATAAGTTTTAAAATTTATCAAAAATCAAAAATAAGGCTTGCAATTTGCTCTAAAAGAGCATACAAAGAAATCTCAAAATAATTTAATTAGGAGATATTAAATGCCTTCAGTTGTGAACGATAGTTGCATTAAATGCAAAGCTTGCGCAAGTGTTTGTCCGGTAGATGCTTTTCATGAAGCTCAAAATCAATTGGTTGTTAATCCGGATGTTTGCATTGATTGCGGTGTTTGTATTTCGGAATGCCCGCAAGAAGCTATCTGCAATGATGCAGACGCAGATCCTGAGGTTGTGAAGTTTAATGCTGAACAATCCAAGGTTTGCCCGAATGCCAATGACTAATTTCTAAAATCATACAGCAAAATGAAAACCTCAAGTGAAACTTGGGGTTTTTTGCTTTTTCAGTCATAAAATATAGTCGGGGGAAGGTAAAAAATAAATAATTCTTGATTTGATGTTAAGAAAGGTCTAAGTTATATTCAAATAGCTTGAAGGGTTTGATATGAGAAAGTTGTGTTTTTTAAGTGTTTTATTGTTAAGTGCCTGCACATCTATGGGACCGCATGTGGATTATCTTTATGACGGACCGAACGGTGCTGTTTATGAAGCTTATTGCGATGGTACGGCAAATACCATCGGTAAA
>JAGCOI010000099.1 GCA_017645485.1 Alphaproteobacteria bacterium
GAAGCGCTTCTTGAGGCCGGCAAAATGAATTCCACGGGAAAATTTTATCTTTTAATGCCTCATGACTGATATTTCCGAAGAAGATAAATTGATATGGCAACAAACCGTTTCCGATGTTTGTTTAATACAAAACAATCATCACATTGAAGATTTGCCAAAAAAGAAGAAAAAAGTCATACAAAAAGATACATCACTGACTTATCAAAATTTTAATCACCATGTTGAACTTGATACAAAAGCCGATATTGATAAACAAACATTAAAACGTTTTAAAAAAGAAGAATTCGGCGTACAGGCCACACTTGATTTACACGGGTTAACGGTTGATGCTGCTTTTCATGCCGTTCGAAATTTTATCATTTCGTCTTATAACCTTCAAAAACGTGTCATTCTGATTATCACGGGCAAAGGCCTTCCCCATAAAGAGCAAGATGTTTTTGCGCCCAAAGGCAGCCTCAAACAAAGCGTACCTGTTTGGCTTCAAAATGATGAACTTGCACCAATCATTTTAACATTCATACACCCTTCCGAAAAACTCGGCGGAAGCGGCGCTCTTTATATTTTGCTCAGACGGCATAGAAACACTCGTTTGCGTCCCGACAAACAATCTTAAACTTTGTGCGGCAGTTTTCCGTATATCAGTCCGCTGATGCAATTCGGCAAGACGGAAAGCAAATAAACGGCCAGCCTCATCGGCCACGGAAAAACAATTAAGCCGACATTTTTCTCAACTCTTCGTGCAATAATCGCGGCAGCCTTATCCGCTTCCATAAAAAAGGGCATCGGACATGTGTTTTTATCCGTAATGCGTGAGCGTACGAAACCCGGACAAACCACCGAGACCTGAATACCGTCTTTTTTCAGCCTTTCACGTAATGCTTCACCATATGCCTTCACACATGCTTTGGTTGCACTGTATGACGGACATGCCGGCAATCCGTGATAACCGGCAATCGAGGCCGTAATCACAATTGCTTTTTTAATACCGTCGCGTCTTTTTTCAAAAATATCTATGGCCGGCGTTATGGTGTTTAAAACACCGAAAATATTGGTCGAAAAAGTATTATAAATATTGCAAGCCGTTTCTTCTCCGGTCGAAACACCGGCATTTGCAAAAACCAAATTGAGCGGTGCTTTTTCATCACATTGTGCAATCCATTGTTTCATACTTTCCTGATCGGTCACATCTAAAACTTTTGTTTCAACGATTGCCCCGCGGTAACGACATTTTTCGGCCACATTTTCCAAACGGTCCTTATTGCGTCCGCATAAAAACAAATACGCGGCACCTTCATTTGCATAGCGTAACGCCAACGCTGCACCGATACCCGACGATGCGCCCGTAATCAAAATATTTTTAAACACACTCATATGATTTTCCTTTACATAATTTCTCTATACGATATATTATAAACCGAAATTTTTAAAAAAAGGAGAATTTTTTTGAACATATCAAGTATGACGGGGTTTGTGCGTCAGGATGGCAGTATCCGAACAAGCAATGGAGATTTCTCTTTTACTTTCGAAATTAAAAGTGTCAACGCCAAAGGCCTCGAAATTAAAACGAAACTACCGCCGAATTTTGATAATTTGGAATATGAAATTAAAAATAAAATTTCTCAAAAATTTTCGCGCGGCACATTTAATGTGCTCCTAAATGTCAAAAATCAAATCAATCAAACCGATATTTCCATCAATACGGCATTGCTTGATGTTCTTAAAAACGAATCCATGCGCTTATATTTTGAAAATCCGGACGCTTTTACAAAACCATCACCCGCTGAACTGTTAAGAATAAGCGGTGTTGTCTGTTCAAACGAAGAATCCGTTGATGAGCAAACCTCAACTCTTGTTCGCCAAACTGTTATGCAAACGCTTGACACGGCTTTAGATAAACTTCAGGCAGACAGACGTGCCGAAGGCGAAAAAATAGCATGCGCTTTGCTTTCCGTATTGGATGAAATAGATTTTAAGCGCCAATGTGCCGAACAAAAAGCCGCAGATATTCAAAACATCATTCGCACAAAAATTTCAGAGCAAATTGCCTCTCTTCTTGCCGACACCCAAATAACGCCCGAACGTTTGGAACAAGAAATTTTGTTTTATGTCATGCGTGCTGATACAAAAGAAGAATTTGATCGTCTAAAAGCCCATGTTTTAACCGCGCGTGAACTGTTTGCAAACGGCGGTGTCATCGGACGAAGGCTTGACTTTCTCTGTCAGGAACTTAATCGTGAGGCAAACACACTGTGTTCCAAATCCATGGATTTGGAATTAACCAAAATCGGCATCGATTTGAAAGCGCTTATTGAGCAATTCAGAGAACAAATACAAAATATGGAGTAATAGATATGAAAAAAAATGTTATAGAACACTTAAAAACTACAAGAAAAGGGGCTATGTTCATCATAGAAGCGCCATCAGGCACCGGTAAAACAAGTGTTATAAAAGAAATTTTAGCACAGGATCCGAACTTGAAGTTTTCGGTTTCCGTCACAACGCGTCCGAAACGCGAAGGTGAAGAAGAAGGTGTTGATTATTACTACATTACCGATAAAGAATACGACAAACTCAAAGAAGAAGACGCTTTTTATGAATGTGTTGATTCTCAATACGGCGCACGGTACGGCACCTTAAAATCCGAAGTTGATACTTTTATCAACGTCGGTCAGGATGTTGTATTTGATTTAGACTGGATAGGCATGCTTCAAATCAAAGAACAAGCGCCCGATAAGGTTGTTTCAATTTATCTGCTGCCCCCGTCCGTTGCCGAAGTTAAAAAAAGGCTCGTCGGTCGCGGTACGGATTCGGCAGCCGTTATTGAAAAACGCATGAATTTAATTGTTGAAAAAATCAAACATTGGAACGAATTTGACTACGTTATTGTCAATCAAAATTTGGAAGATACCATTCGAAAAGTGCGCCGCATTATTTCGTGCGAACGCATGAAACGTGTACGACAAGTTGGCCTGCAGGATTTTGTGGATAATTTAATTAAAGAAGCGGATACGCACTGAAATGGGAAAAATTTATGGCAATATGACCGAACTGGTCGGTAACACACCTTTACTTCAACTCAAAAATATTGAAAAAAAGTTGAAACTTAAGGCACATCTGTTCGGTAAATGCGAATGTTATAATCCGGCATTTTCGGTTAAAGACCGCATTGCAAAAAACATGCTTGATAAAGTCTCAAAAAAACAAATTACCAAAGAAACGGTTTTTGTTGAAGCAACTTCCGGCAACACGGGTATTGCACTTGCGGCGATGTGCGCCTCAAAAGGTTACAAACTCGTGATTATTATGCCTGAAAATGTCACAAAAGAGCGCATCATGCTTATTCGCCATTTTGGCGCACAAGTTATTTTAACGCCCAAGGAAGACGGCATGCAAGGTGCCGTTCAAAAAGCTCAGATTTTAAAAGAAAAAAATGAGCATGTCATTGTGTTAAACCAGTTTGAAAATCAGGCAAATATTGAAGCCCATACCTTAACAACGGCAACCGAAATTTTAACCGACACAAAAGGAGAGATAGATGCTTTGGTGGCAGGCGTCGGCACGGCAGGCACTTTAATCGGCACGGCACGCGCCTTAAAAACATGCATTCCTGATTTGCAGGTTATTGCCGTTGAACCGAAATCAAGCCCTGTTTTATCGCAAGGCATAACCGGTCCCCATAAAATTCTCGGTATCGGTCCAAACTTTATACCGCCTTTTTATGATAAAGAACTGGTTGATGAGGTTATATCCGTTTCAAACGAAGATGCCCTCAACGGTGCCGAAATGTCTGCCAAGCTTGAAGGGCTTGCCGTCGGCATTTCTGCGGGGGCAGCCTTAAAAGCCGCCATCACCGTTGCCAAACGTGTTGAAATGGCAAATAAAAATATTGTGGTTATTTTGCCCGATTCTATTGAGAGATATCTGTCAATGGGCTATTTTGGAATATAAACTTGATTGTAGAGAACATCATATATGAAATATAACTCAATACTTTCCCGTTTTCTATCAAAGCAAATTCTGTTTGCCTTTTTGATGGTTTTAATCACCATTATCGGCATTATCATGATGTTTGATTCGATTGAAGCCTTACGGCGCATATCCGGCCGTGATGATACGGGTATGGATTATGTTGTCAAATACGCACTCACAAAATTTCCCGAATCGGTTGATAAAGTATTGCCTTTTGTTATGATGGTTGCGGCCATGCTTACATTTTGGAAAGTCAGTAAAAACAACGAATACGTCATTATGCGCGCATCAGGCGTTTCCGTGTGGGGCTTTTTAAAGCCGGTGTTTATTACTGTTTTTATTGTCGGCGTAATCAATGTTGCTTTGTTCAATCCGATTTCATCAAAAATGTACGAAATGCATGCCACATTAAAATATCGTTTCATCACGCGTGATCCGACAGCCATGCTTTTTTCAAGCAAAGGTTTATGGCTTCGAGAAGCAACGGATGCAAACAGCATTCTTGTCATTCAGGCCAAATCCTTACATCAGCAAAAAGATGAAACTCTGTCCATGCAAGATATTTCTATTTTGGAAATGGACAGAGAAAATCAAATCCAGCGCCGTATCGACGGCTTAATCGGCGAGTTAAACAAAAACACATTAAAGCTGCGAGGCGTTCAAATTTTCAAGGCCGGCGAACAAACACAAAGTTTACCTGTATACGAATATAAAACGGCTATAACCCTGCAACGTATCAAAGAAAATTTTGTTGATCCTGATGCCATTTCATTTTGGCATTTGCCGGACACCATCAAATTTTACGAACAATCGGGCTTTAAGGCATCGCGTCATCAAATGCGCTATCTTTCGCTTTGGGCGTCACCTTTTCTTTTGGTTGCCTTGGTGTTAATAGCCGCACTGTTTTCGCTCACGCCGAGCATACGTCAGGGCGGTGTCATGATGATGATTGTTTTAGGTGTGACCACGGGCTTTGTCGTATACTTTTCTTCGCAATTAATTTATGCTTTCGGCATTAACGGCTACATTCCGATTTGGCTTGCCGTATGGTCACCGGCCGCCATTACATTGCTTTTCGGCATTACCTTAATGCTCATTAAAGAAGGCGATTAATTATTTGTCTTTTTTCTGTCACCGTGTTGCTAGACCGGCTTTTTTCTTTTCTGTCATTGAGCATACCTCACCCTGTCATTCCGGAATCGAAGATGAGCAAACTTGTCGCGCTCCACTTGTTGGAGTTCGTCATGCTGGAATCGAAGATGAGCAAGCGGCAAAGCCGTCGCGCTCCACTTGTTTCAGCATCTCCTCACTCATCCTTGATTCCAGCATCTCCTCACTCATCCTTGATTCCGGAATCTCTTTATATGTCATTGCGCATGAGGATGAAAATAACCTCAAAATGTTATTTTCACCACAAATGGCAACGGTATCATATCGTCATTGCGAGGCGACTGTGTCGCCGTGGCAATCTCTCAAGTGACCGACGCAACGCATCGCGTTGCTAGACCGACTATATCGACGCGGCAATCTCCCAAGTCTCCGAGTGTCATTGTGAGCCCTACCCTCTTTATGTCATTGCAAACCCTGAAAGGGCGCAGCAATCTCCCTCATCACCGCACCTTCTCACTCTGTCATCCTGGGGCTTGTCCCTAGGATCTCCCTCATCACCGCACAATAAAAAAACCGCGGATGAGGAAATCCGCGGCTGTCTTAAAGAAAAATCTTTGAAAAAGAATTAATAGAAATACAATTTCACTGTGTTTGAAGCTGCAGCGCAACCGTCAATAGCATCAGCAACCGTCATCGGCGTACCTTCGCTATATTTACCATCAGTGCTTTCGGCACCGACTTCCGTCACTGTTGCAGCAGCAGCAGTTGTAAAGTCATCTTCACCGACTTCAACACCGATGTAACCTGAACCGGCACCCGTACCCCAATCAGATGTAGCAAGTGCAATGCAAGCTTCCTTCGGCAAACCTTCGTAGCTAACCACGAAACCGGAATCAGCAATAGTACCTTTAACAACAGCTGACTCAAGTTCAACATCACCCTTAAACGGGTTAATCATTTTGCTGTGGTTATCACCTTGAGATGCAGAAGCTGCAATAATACCCAAACCATAAGCTTGAGCAACACTCAAGTTATTGTAGTTGTCTTGCGTGCCGTACATCGTGCGGATGTTTGTAACAAGCATTGTAAGCTGATCCATTGTGGAGTTCAATTTGTGTTTGAACATAGCTTTTGAATAACCTGCCAAACCACCTGCTGATAAAACGCCGATAATTGCCAAAACGCCAAGCATTTCAACCATTGAACGACCGGATTGATTATTTTTCATCTTAAGTTTTCCTTTCCAAAAATTTTTGAACAAAAAAATGCTTAAATAATTTAAGCGAAAACCAAAAACATAAAAAACAACGGATGAAAAAATGATTAGAGCAGAAACCCAAGCACACTAAAAAATCTCTTTTTAATGCACATTCTTTGCATCACGCGCTTTTTAATGGTTTCTGATCCAAGAATATCCAATCGAATACTCTGCTTTCAGGGTACGTTAATTTCCATATAAAGTAAAGTATATCTTTCGGCATAATACTCTTTTTTTATACACTCGGCAAGATTGTTTTAACACTCCCGTTTGCATAATTAGCAATGCTTTTTGTGCCATGTTATTTCCTTTCACATAAATCAAGTTCTTGTTTCAGTTTATTTATTCTTGCCAACCATTCCCACAAATTCGGATATTCCGAATAAGAAAGTTTGTTTAGTTCTTCCCCGACTTTTTTACCACCTTTCGGATAAACAGGGCATACATCATAATTTATCTTGCATGAACAAGCCGACAAGCTCATCACGAGTAGCGTTAGGCTTAGACCATATTTGAGCTTTTTCTTTTTCAACATATTTAATGACCTCAACCTCTTTTATGATTTCCTCTCCTTTTTCTTTGATAATCTTAACCTCTGCATGACTTCTGCCTAAAAGATAACACATAAAACAAAGTGTTCCTATAAATAGGAGAGATCCCACCCATTTAAAACTATTTAATTTCATATGTATTCCTATTTTTTATGTAAATTTAACAATTAAAA
>JAGCOI010000100.1 GCA_017645485.1 Alphaproteobacteria bacterium
ACTCAAAAAGTTTGGCCGGCATTAAAAGAAAACAAATGGGTTATCAGTGACAGATTTGCCGATTCTACCATGGCATATCAATATTATGCCTATAATCAAAGGTTATCAAAAGAGAATATTAAAATGCTCTATGATTTTGCCGTTGGGCAATTTGAACCGAATTTAACATTTATATTGGATATTGATCCGAAAATCGGTTTGGCCAGATCATTTCAAAAAGCGGCCACAATGACCGTACAAGAAACAAGAAATGAAAACAGAGTTTTGCAGTGGCATGAAAATTTAAGATACGGTTATTTACAAATTGCAAAAGAAAATCCTTTAAGATGTGTTGTTTTGGATGCTGATACGGATATTGAAACATTGCATCAACAAATTGTTAAAGTTTTGCATGAACGATTTGAGATATAGAATATGACGTTTGTTTTGCCTAAAGATAACTCTTATTTGATTGGACATGAAAAAGCAGAAAAGCTTTTCTTGGATGCGTATCAACGTCAAACATTGCATCATGCTTTTTTAATATCAGGTATTGAAGGTATCGGTAAGGCGACATTTGCATATAAAATTGCGCGTTTTTTATTGACATCAGATGAAAATCAAACGGCGGATACGTTGGATATTTCACCTAAAAATCCTGTTTTTATGCAAGTTTCAAGCAGTTCACATCCTAACTTTAAGGTTATTGAACGCGGATATACGGATACGGATGAAAAAAAAATCATTAAAGCCATTAAAGAAGGGCAACCTTTAAGTGATGAGCAATTACAAAACTTAAAAAAATCAACAGTCATTAAAGTTGATGAAATTCGAGAAATCAATAATTTTTTAAGTAAAAAGTCTTTCAATGGAACTTGGCGTGTGGTATTAATAGACAGCGTAGATGATTTAAATGCGGCAAGTTCCAATGCCTTATTAAAAATTTTGGAAGAACCGCCAGAAAAAAGTATATTACTGCTTATTTCTCATCAACCGAATAAATTACTGGCAACAATTCGCTCACGTTGTATTAAGTTACATTTACAGCCTTTAAGCAAAGAAAATATCGGGGTGTTGTTACGTCGTTATATGCCGACCTTGAATGAACAGGATATTCAACAATTATCATCTATCAGCGGTGGCAGTATTCGCAAAGCATTAAAATATGCTTCAAATAACGGATTGCAAATTTATCATAATTTGCAAGAAATTTTATTTAAAGGAAGTTCATTTCGTCTTTCAAAAGCTTGTGAAATGGCAGATTTGGTTTCTTCCGATGATGATATTTGGCAGTTAACAATTGAATTGATTTTGCAGTTATGTGCGGACATGATTAAATCCGGTGAAAAAGGAGAAGCCTTCTTAGATTGTTATCAAATGGTTTTACAAAGTACAAGAGATGTGACTGCGCTTAATATGGATAAAAAACATGCATTTTTTAAGATTATACACGGAGTAACGACGGTATTATGATTGCAGACAGTCATTGTCACTTATCTTCAAGTGAATTATATGGTAATTTAGATGATATTATCAAACGTGCGCAAAATGCCGGCGTATGTTATTTTTTAAATGCCGGCGGTAAGTTTGATGAACTGCCGCTTCAGTTAAATATTTGTAATAAATTTTCAAATATATGGACGGTTACGGGTGTTCATCCTCATGATGCATTGCAATATCAAAATATTACGGCTGAAGATGTTTTGAAAAATACCATACATGAAAAAGTTGTTGCTATCGGAGAATGCGGGCTGGATTATTTTTATGATTTTACACCGCGAGATATACAAATTAAAGTTTTTAAGGAAATGATTAAAGCTGCGCAGGAAAGTTCTTTACCGCTGATTGTTCATACGCGAGATGCGGAAGACGATACCTTGGAGTTAATAACCGGCGCATATCATAAAAAAACATTTAAAGGCGAAATACATTGCTATTCATCTTCGCTTGAATTGGCAAAACAGGCTCTTGATATCGGCTTTTATATATCGGCATCCGATATGATTACTTTTAAGAATGCACAAAATTTAAGAGATAATTTAAGCAAGATACCTATAGATAAGTTGCTTATTGAAACCGATAGTCCATATTTAGCGCCGGTGCCGATGCGTGGAAAAATTTCAGAACCCGCATATGTTGTGCATACGGCACAAATGCTTGCAGAAGTTAAAGGCATGACATATGAAGAAATTTGTTTAAATACGACGAAAAACTTTTTTACATTATTTGATAAGGCAAAAATTGATGAGTAAGATAATTTTTATGGGTACGGGTGCTGCGCCGGGTGTTCCGTCATTATCAAAAGGGTGGGGCAATTGTAATCCCGATAATCCGAAAAATCGCCGCAAACGTATCGGTACGTATATTGAGATAGGTAATCAAAAATTATTGATTGATACATCCCCCGATTTAAGAATGCAACTTTTGGAAAATGATATCAGATATATTGACGGTGTTTTATATACGCACGGACATGCCGATCATTTACATGGTATTGATGATTTAAGAGAGCTTAATCGAATTATGGAAAAACCGATTAACATCTATGGTATGCCACATACCATTGATACAATTAAAGAACGCTTTTCATACTTGTTGACATCGGCTTTGTGCACGAAAGATAAATGTATGTTTAAAGCAAGCTTAATTGCGCATCAATTAAGTGCTGAGGAAAGTCTGTATTTAGGAAATGTTAAAATTGATGTTTTGCGATTGGAAAAACATAATGTTCCTTCAAACGGATATATTTTTAATGATGGTGAAATAGTATATGTGGCGGATTGTCAAAAAATTTTTGATGCAGATTTAAATAAAATACAAAAACGTCCGGAAGTGTTGATTTTACCATTAACTGTCTTTAATCCACAATATGCACCGATTTTCCACATGACGCTTGATAAACTTTTGGAATATGTTAATCTGATTAAGCCCAAGAAAGCCATTATTAATCATATGGCATCAGAATGCGACTATGATGAATTAAATAATGTAACGCCGCAAAATGTGTTGATTTCGTATGATAATATGGTATGTGAATATAATAAAGGATAGTAAAAATGTTATGCATTTATCACATGGTAGATCATGATGGTAAAGGATCTGCGGCCATTATCAGAAGTGTTTACCCTTCAGTAGAATTTTTGCCTTTAAATCATGATTCGGAAATTCCTTATGAGATGATTGAAAAACATGATCAAATCATTATTTGTGATATTGCCTTGCCGATTGATTATATGTTTGATCTTAA
>JAGCOI010000101.1 GCA_017645485.1 Alphaproteobacteria bacterium
ATGAAAAACGCGATTTTGAAAAAATGGACGGCACGATGCAGGCACTGCTTCTGTGCGCTGTTTATGAATTAACCTCAACGCTCGATGTTGATGCCAAAGTTCTTATTCAGGAATATGTTGATTTAGCCTATGCATTTTTCAATAAAAACGAACCGAAAATGGTTAATGCACTCTTAGATCAAATCGCACATGCCGTGAGGATATAAAATGTCCGTTTTGCCTTTAAGAGAATATCCAGACCCTGTCTTACATCAAAAATGCGCCCCGATTTTAAAAATTGATGATGCCTTGCGTACTTTGGCAAGCGATATGCTTGAAACCATGTATGCAGACAGGGGTGTCGGTTTGGCTGCACCGCAAATCGGTCTTTCAAAGCGCATTATCGTGATTGATGCCGAGCAAAAAGAAGACGAAAACGGCCATCATCAAAAAGGCAACCCGATGTGTTTGATTAATCCCGAAATTATCTACAAATCAGAAGAAACGATTTTTTTCTGTGAGGGATGTTTATCCGTTCCCGGACAATCTGCGGATGTTGAACGTTATCAAAAAATCAAAGTGCGCTATCAAGATATTTCAGGTCTTGTCAAAGAAATTGAGGCCGAAGATTATTTAGCCGTTGTTCTGCAACATGAAATAGACCATTTGGACGGTATTTTATATATTGATCATTTAAGCCGTCTTAAACGTAATATGCTTCTCAAAAAGCTTGAAAAAGCCCGTAGCGAACAAACAAAATAAGCGTTGTTTTTTTAATTTCAAACAACGCTTAACAGACCGTTTTTTTTTCTATGGTTCAGATATCCAGGTTAACAACATTTAAGGCATTTTCCTGAATAAATTCTTTTCTCGGTTCAACAACCTCGCCCATCAATGTTGAAAACACTTCATCAGCTTCTTCCATATGGTCGATTTTAACTTGTAACAATGAACGTGCTTCCGGATCGAGTGTTGTTTCCCAAAGCTGTTCCGGATTCATTTCGCCCAATCCTTTATAACGTTGCAACGTAATACCTTTTTTGCCTGCAGATATAACGGCATCAACCAATCCGACAGGTCCTGAAATACGTTTTGAATCACCGTTTTTGGCCACCAATTTAGAATGCGATTCAAAATTGGTTTGTAAAAAGCCGTGCATTTCATTTAAAGCATGGGCTTCAATGCTGTCAAACACACTCGCACCGACGATATGTTCTTCTTTTACACCTCTTAACGTACGATTAAACGAAATAGCACCGTCACTTAAGATTTCCGCTTTCCAACCTTTATCATATTCGGCTTCATGAGCATCTAATCTGACCACAATTTTTTCCAAACCGGCTTGCAAAGCTTCCCGATTATTTAAAATCTCCTGATTAAACAAACCTTCCACGGCCATTTGTTCCAAAATTTTTTCCGGAGCTTTAATTGAAAGTGTTGAAAGTAATGCTTTCGCTTTCATGGTTTGACGCACCAACTCCGTCAAATCCTGCCCCATAATCTTTTCACCGCCGGCCATTTCCAAAACAGCTTCGTCCGTACCGCCGCCAATCAGATATTCTTCCATTTCTCTGTCATCTTTCAGATAAATAATGGAATTACCTCTTTTAGCCTTATAAAGAGGCGGTTGTGCAATGTAAATATAACCTCTTTCAATAAGCTCGGGCATTTGTCTGTAGAAAAACGTTAACAACAGTGTTCTGATGTGTGCACCGTCAACATCGGCATCGGTCATAATTACAATCTTGTGATAACGACATTTATTCGCATCAAAATCATCTCTGCCGATACCTGTGCCGAGCGCCGTAATAATCGTTCCGATTTCGGCGGAATTCAACATTTTATCAAA
>JAGCOI010000102.1 GCA_017645485.1 Alphaproteobacteria bacterium
ACGTGTTTGAGCAATAATATGATTATCGTCCACAACAAATCCATGCCCTGAATTCGATGCCACGACATAGCGCGCATTCGGTTCATAAACAAACATTTCCGCAATATTATCATTATTTGCCAAATCAATCATTAAACGCAACGGTTGACCGAAGCCCCTACCCGCCGGTATATCACTTGCCTGAACGGTAAAGAACTTGCCTGACGTATCAAACAAAACAATCTTGTCCGTCGTTTGTGCGTGTATCACTTTAAGCAAAGAATCATCTTCTTTAAATTTAAAATCATCGCTCAAGTTGACATACCCTTTCATACTTCTTATCCAGCCTTTTTGCGATAAAATAATCGTAATCGGCTCTTTTTCAACTAAAGCTTCAATAGTTATTTCAACATCGGTCGGGGCTGATGCAAATTCGGTACGACGACGGCCTAACGCCGTTTTTTTACCGAAGCGCTCTTTTGTTTGCTTTATTTCCGAAGCAATAGCCGCCCAACGCTTACTTTCGTCTGAAAGAAGTATTTCCAGCTCATTTTTTTCTGTGCTCAACGCATCATATTCGCTGTGAATTTCCGTTTCTTCCAATTTTCGCAAGCTTTTAAGTTTCATATTTAATATGGCTTCAACCTGATTATCCGTTAAATTAAACTTAGCTTGCATAACACCTCTGGCATCATCTTCTTCACGAATAATGCGAATAATTTCATCTAAATTTAAATACGCAATCAAATAACCTGATAAAATTTCAAGGCGCGCCGAAATCTTCGACAACCTGTGAGCCGTACGCCTTTGCAACACGATATGTCTATGTGCCAGATAAGCCCTCAATACTTCACCGATACTCATTACTCTCGGAACGCAATCCGAATCGAGCACATTCATATTCATATTAAACTTAAACTCAAGTTCGGTTTCTTTAAACAAAAGTTCCATCAACATCTCAGCATCAACCGAACGTGTCTTCGGCTCTAAAACAATACGTATATCTTGAGCCGATTCGTCTCTGACATCCGCAAGCAACGGCAATTTTTTCTCATTTAAAAGTTGTGCAATATGTTCTATTAACTTTGATTTAAGCACACCATACGGAATTTCGTTTACAACAATTTGGTATTGCCCGTGTCCTAAGTCTTCGGTTGTCCATTTGGCACGAATTCTGAAACTCCCTTTACCTTGTTTATAAGTATTTACAATGCTTTCAAAACTATCAACAATAACACCGCCCGTCGGAAAATCAGGACCTTTCAAACGCTGAACCAAAGCTTCATCCGTTGCCTCTTTATTTTCTATCAAATATAACAGTGCATCGCAAACTTCGCTCAAATTATGTGTGGGGATATTGGTTGCCATACCGACGGCAATACCCGTTGACCCGTTACAAAGCAAATTCGGAACGGCAGCCGGCATAACCGCAGGCTCTTGTTCTTCTCCGTCATACGTATCAACAAAATCGACGGCATCATCAGACAACCCCTCCATTAAAGCCATGGCAAATTCAGTCAGCCTTGCTTCGGTATAACGCATGGCGGCAGCACCGTCTCCGTCAATATTACCGAAGTTGCCCTGCCCATCTACAAGAGGATAACGCACCGAAAAATCTTGTGCCAAACGCACCATGGCACCATATACACCGACATCTCCGTGCGGATGATATTTACCGATAACATCGCCAACCACACGTGCACATTTTTTATACCCCGTTTTCGGATCTAAATGTAATTGACGCATAGCATATAACAAACGTCTGTGCACCGGCTTTAAGCCGTCACGCACATCAGGCAACGAGCGGGAAACAATCGTTGACATGGCATAAGAGAGGTATCTTTTGCTTAATTCTTCCTTGAGGGCAACATCTTTAATTTTCAGCTCGTTTTCAGGCATTTGTTTCTTTCTAATCGTTTAAAATTTCTTGCAAGTTAGCACGACTTAACGGAAATTGCAAGCCATGCGCATCAAAAAAATTTTTTTTGAGGAAAAAGCCGGTCATCTTCAATGCATTCAACATATCTTCTTTTGAAGCTACAATGTTTTTATCTAAAATAAAATGCGGATACTTAAACAATTTATCTTGATACGGCAATCCTTCGGATAAACACACAGCCCTGCCGCTTTTCGGTGATACAAAAGCTAAATTATCAATACTTCCCGTTA
>JAGCOI010000103.1 GCA_017645485.1 Alphaproteobacteria bacterium
AAACGATATCGTATTTTTGAAATTTGCTGACAGTGATCCATCTCATCTAAACTTGTCGTATAATGTTCAACACTTGTTACCTGCAATTGTTGAACACCATCACGATAAACCACATCAAACGCTTCTGAACGACGATGATGATTAATCATTGTAGCTCTGTTAATCACACCCAAATGAACCGTATTATTACGTGCCTGAAAGATACCGTCTTTTAAAATATTTTTTAACTCTTGACGTGTTTGTCTTGAGATATTGTCAAGCGGCATCGCATGAAATTTTTTATAAGAGGCATGCACTGATGTCATCGGCATGGCACTTCTGTATTTTTGTGCAAGCACCACCAATTTATTCATCCATGCCTGCACACCGCTGTCACTGCCCTGAGTTTCATATTTCATGGCTTTTTCAAATAAACAACTTGTTCTCCTGTCCATCTGATAAACATAGGGCATACGCGCATTACTGTCTTCCGCAAAGCGAATTTCTCCTGCCTTATTTTTTTCGCGCACATAATGACCTTCGTACCAAAGCGTCCCTTTGGTTGCTAAAACGGTCAACCTGACAGGTTCCTCAACACTGTGTTTATTTTTAAGCCTGTTTTTTATTGTACTGACAATATCTGTACCGAATTTCATTTTTTTACCTCTTTTTATTAATCTTAATTTTTCCCTTTATAAACCATTTGTTAAGCTATATGATTATTAGACAAAAGTCAAGTATTTTTATAAAGCATAAAACAAAAATTAATCTTTTTGATATAATCTGCTTAAAATGACGCGCGTGGAAAACAACATATCAACTTTTAAGTGGTATTATTTCTTTTGGAGATTTAAGCCCCTTTCCGCGTTGATGATTATTTATTTTATCGGCATCACAAATTCTTATGCCGCAGGCATGGGGGTTTTTGCCGTCTTTAACATCATATTTTCCGTTGTCAAAATTCCTGGGGGTATTTTTTCTGATTACATAGGCCGAAAAATAACGTTGTGGCTTGCCGGCGCACTTTTGTTTATTTCCTTTATTTTACTTGCTCTGTCAGGGCAATATGCCTCGGTTCCATTACTGTATGCTTTTGCATGCTTATGGGCAATCAGCGAAGCATTTATCAACGGCACCGTTCATGCCCTGATGTATGAAACCGCACAAGAAATTCACAACAGCGAAAATTTTAAGTTAATATATTCCGGCTCTATGATATTCGATCAATTGGGCTGCGCTCTCGGTGCTCTTGCGGCCATGTTTGTTACATATTACGTTCCCTTGCAGATACTTGCATGGCTTACCGTTATTCCTGCCTTTTTACAATTAATTACTTCATTTTTCTTTGTTGAGCCGCATATAAAAATCAAAAAACAACCGTTAAACCGACAATACGTCAAAATTGTGATAAGCCAATTTATAAAAAACAAACAACTTTTGTTTTATTCCGTTGCAGACATATTTTTCAGCACCTTAGGCGATATTTCCCATCGATTTGAAGGCGCATATTTCAAAAACTTTATATCCAACTGGATGATTAGTTTAGTCCGCGTACTCAAGCATTGTTTCGGCATACTCGGATTTGTCTGCATGCCTCTTTTAAAGAAGTTTTCCATGGTCAAGATATATTTTTCTTCCATATTTTTTAATTTAATCATCCGCACGATTGCCGTTATTTTCAATAACTGCTTAACACCGTTTTTTCATATGTTTATCAACTTTTTTTATGCCACATCATCCACGGCCAAAACAGATATCTTACAAAAACAGTTTTTACCTGAATACAGGGCAACCACCAATTCGATTATCCTTTTTATAAAAGGCTTGTTTACTTCGCTGATGATGTATCTTTTGGGCTTAGCAGCCGACATATACGGCATATATTCGGCCATGATAACACTTGTTGTTTTAAGAATTATCGGTTTGTTTGTCGCATTTGTTTTCCAAAAAGCGGCTAAACAGACCTGAAACTTTTTTTATTTAATGTACCATTCCACTGTTTTAACAATCCCGCTGTCAAATGTCTCATCGGCTTTCCATCCGAGTTCATTTTCAAGCTTTTCGGCATCTATTGCATATCTGAAATCATGACCTGCACGGTCCTTAACAAATGCAATCAATTCTTCATATTTTCTTCCGTTTGCACGCGGTTTTTTCTCATCTAAAATAGCGCAAATCGTTTTAACGATTGTTATATTGTTTCGCTCGTTATGCCCGCCGATATTATATGTTTCACCGGTTCTTCCTTTATGAAAAATCAAATCAATCGCTTTGCAATGGTCCAAAACATAAAGCCAGTCACGCACATTTTCACCTTTTCCGTATATCGGAAGCGGTTCTTCTTTCAGTGCTTTTTCGATAATGTGCGGAATAAGCTTCTCACTGTGTTGTTTCGGTCCGTAATTATTTGAGCAATTAGAAGTTGTTACATTCATGCCGAATGTATGATAATACGCCCTAACCAAAAAATCCGAACTTGCTTTTGATGCGCTGTACGGACTGTTCGGCGCATAGGGTGTCGTTTCTTTAAAATAACCTGTTTTACCCAATGTGCCATAGACTTCATCTGTTGAAATATGATGAAAACGGCACTTTTCATAACCTGCCTTAATTTTATTCGGTCCGTCCATCCAGTGCAAAAATGCCGCATGAAGCAGATTAAAGGTCCCCTCTATATTTGTTTTTATAAAAGCCCCCGGATTTTTAATCGAATTATCCACATGGCTTTCGGCCGCAAAATGTATCACACCTCTGATATCATATTTTTCAAAAATTTCCCGCACCGATTGAGCATCGCAAATATCTCCCTTAATAAACATATAATTTTGCATATTTGCACATTCTTTTAAATTTTCCAAATGACCGGCATACGTCAGCTTATCTAAATTAATAATGTTATATTCCGGGTATTTTCCACAAAAATACGGCACAAAATTTGAGCCGATAAAACCGGCACCACCCGTTATCAAAATTGTTTGAGACATTTTTTTAATCCTTCTTTCCAATGGGCAACGGTTAAACCAAAATCTTTTTTGATTTTTTCTTTGCTCAAAACACTGTAAAACGGACGCGCGGCCTTTGTCGGATAGGCATTTGAGGGTATAGGCATCACCTTGCATTTAAGCTTTGATAAGTTCATAATTTCACAGGCAAAATCATACCATGAGCAAACACCCTCATTTGTATAGTGATAAACCGATTTTTGCCCTGTTTTGATTTGAGGCAAAATCTTAACAACGGCATCTGCCAAATCACCTGCATATGTCGGCGTTCCGATTTGGTCGGCCACTACGGAAATTTCTTTTTTTTCTTCACCCAAACGGCGCATCGTCTTTACAAAATTTTTACCGTTGGCAGAATAGAGCCATGCCGTACGAATAATAATCGCCGTTCTGGCATTTTTCAAGACCGCATCTTCACCTTTTAATTTTGTTTTGCCATACACCGACAGCGGTTTTGCCTCATCTGAGGGCTCATAAGGCTTATAATTTTTACCGTCAAAAACATAATCTGTTGAAATATGAATAATCGTACAACCTGTTTTAGCTAAATTTTCAGGTCCCGTTACATTAAGCTGATAAGCTTTCAACTCATCATCTTCCGCCGCTTCAACATTGGTATATGCCGCACAGTTAATAATGGTTTGAATATCATTGTCTTTTACAAATTTTTGAACGGCGGAAAAATCCGTAATATCCAATTCTTCTTTATCCGTCAACAAGGCTTTTTTCAAAAGCTTACCGAGTTCGCACCCGAGTTGCCCCTTTGCCCCCGTAATCAAAATTTTATTTTTCATCTGTCAAATCCTTCAACTTATGCGCCAGCCTGTCTTTTTCGGAAGTGATGATTTTATCCTGAGGCACTTTCCAATCCACTCCGATATCTTCATCATTATAAGCAATACCGAATTCAGAAGCTTTACAATATAAATTATCGCATTTATAAGCAAAAATCGCTGTTTCCGATAAAACCGAAAATCCGTGCAAAAATCCGCGCGGTATAAAAAGCTGACGTTTGTTTTCGGCAGACAGTTCGACAGCAACATGTTTACCGAAAGTTTTTGATCCCTTTCTAACATCAACGGCCACATCTAAAACCTTACCTTCCAACACACGCACAAGCTTTGCCTGTGCATGTTCGCCAAGCTGACAATGCAATCCTCTCACAACCCCGTAACTTGATTTTGACTGATTGTCTTGCACAAAATTGTTTGTGATACCGTTTTTGAAAAACGCCTCTTGATTATAGCTTTCAAAAAAATAGCCTCTCTCATCTTCAAAAACGCGCGGTTCAACAATAACCACGCCGTCAATTTCCGTCTTAATAAAGTTCATGACGCTCCTCATATACTTTAATTAAATATTTTTTATAATTTCCTTCATGCAAACCGCTTATTATATCAAGCATTTGTTTATCGCCAATCAACCCTTTGCGATAGGCAATTTCTTCGATACAGGCAATTTTCAAGCCCTGTCTTTTTTCAATAATTTGCACAAAAGTTCCCGATTCCATCAAACTTTCGGGCGTACCGGCATCAAGCCACGCATTACCGCGCCTCATCGGCACAACCGACAGCCTGCCTTCTCTTAAATACATATTATTCAAATCGGTAATCTCTAATTCACCTCTTTTGGAAGGCTTCAATTCGCGTGCTTTTTTAACAACGTCACTCGGATAAAAATAAAGTCCGACAGACACATAATTCGACTTTGGCTTTAAGGGTTTTTCCTCAATGGAAATCGCTTTATAATCTTTATCAAACTCAACAACACCGAACCTTTCCGGATCCGAAACATGATATGCAAAAATCGTTGCACATTTGCCTTTGTTTTTTTCAACCTCATCACAAAACAGTGAGAATTGTTCGCCCATATAAAAGATATTATCTCCCAATATCATGCAAACATCATCATTTTCTATAAAATCGGCACCTATCGTAAAAGCTTCGGCAATACCTTTGGGCTCATTTTGAACCTTATAACAAATTTTAAGACCTATTTTAGAACCGTCACCGAAAAGCTTTTCAATATTCGGCGTATCTTGCGGTGTTGAAATAATCAGAATATCCTTGATACCGAATAACATAAGCGTCGATAACGGATAGTAAATCATCGGTTTATCATAAACCGGCAACAATTGTTTTGATGTTGTCTTTGTTAAAGGATAAAGTCTTGTACCGCTTCCGCCGGCAAGAATAATTCCTTTCATGTCAAACTCCTGAAAACTGCAAATCACTGACAAACAGCTTAAAATACTTTTAAGAGATGTCAATTGCATAATTGATGATATTCAAACAAATCTTGCGGGCGGTATGCTTGTCCGAATGCTCTTTTTTTAGGCTTTTCAGATATTTTTTTTCTTAATATCCCGATATAACGACTGAATTTCATAAAGCTTATCCAAAGCTTCACGCGGTGTCATATTATCCGGATTTAATTTATCCAACATTTCGTGTAACGGTGAAACGGGCTTATCCTCTTTAAGTGTTTTTTGCAAAGCGGCAAAAAGCGGCAAATCATCATCTATCGTCATCACTTTTTTATTGTTCGGATTTTTCTCCAAAGCCTTCAAAATCTGTTCGGCACGCTTTACGGCCAAAACGGGCAACCCCGCTAATTTGGCAACATGAATACCGTACGAACGATCGGCCGCCCCGTCAATAACTTCGTGCATAAACACCACATCACCGTTGTATTCTTTAATTTTCATCGCATGCAACGATAATTGCTTTAACTTTTCTTTTAACACAGTCAACTCATGATAATGCGTTGCAAACAGTGCGCGACATTTATTGATTTCATGCAGATATTCAACAACCGACCATGCAATCGATAACCCGTCATAGGTGGCCGTACCGCGCCCGATTTCATCTAAAATCACAAAAGATTTCGAACTTGCTCCGTTTAATATCGCCGATGTTTCCACCATTTCCGTCATAAACGTCGAGCGCCCCTGCGACAAATCATCTGAAGCACCGACACGTGAAAAAACCTTATCAACAATACCGATATGTGCTTTTGATGCCGGCACGAAACACCCCATTTGCGCCATAATGGCAATAATGGCATTTTGCCTTAAAAATGTCGATTTACCGGCCATATTCGGTCCCGTAATCAGCCAAATTCTGTCTTTTTGCCCGTCAAGCGTGCAATCATTTGAAACAAACGGTCCTTCATGGCTTTTTTCCAAAGCTTTTTCAACGGCCGGATGTCGTCCGTCTTTAATGTCAAAACAAAGAGAATCATCAACCGTCGGTCTCGTATAATTTTTCAACACGGCAAGTTCCGCAACGGATGTTGCACAGTCAAGTTCGGCATAGGCATATGCCATCTTCGAAATATCATCCGAGCGCGCCAATATTTTCAGTGTCAAATCCTTAAAAATTTCCTGTTCGACCGCAAGTGCCTTATCTTCAGCCGTTAAAATTTTTTGTTCCAAATCAGACAATTCTTCCGTTGTAAAACGCATGGCGTTTAATATGGTTTGTCTATGTATAAATTTCGGATTTTGAACGGCCGCATCAGCAAATTTATTGCTGATTTCCATAAAATAGCCCACCATGTTATTATACCTGATAACAACTTTCGGAACGCCTAAAATATCGGCATACTCTTTTTCCAAACGCGCCATAATGTCGACCTGATTTGTTTTAAGGTTCTGCAATTCATCTAAAAGCGCGCTGTATCCGCTCTTCACAAAACCGCCGTCACGCGCAAAAGAAGGCAGGTCATCATCTGCTTTTAAGGCACGTTCAATTTCATCAACAAGCGCCGAAAAATCAGGCATTTTTTGTAAAATTTGCTTAATTGCATCCGGTATTTTGCTTACCAAAGTATCATATTTTCCGAAATTATTAATCAGATTTTTAATTTTCGGCACCATCATCAGCGAATTTTTTAAGGCGCTCATATCTTTTGGCGAACCGCGATTAACAGCCAATCTCGAAACAATGCGTTCCATGTCGGCCGTTTGTTTTAAAATCGCACGCATATCCCGACGCAATTCTTGTATCAACACAAAAAAATCAACACTGTCCAACCGCTGATTAATCTCTTCAACATCCGTACTCGGATTTAAAAGTCTGTTTGTAAAAAGTCTCGCACCGGCACCTGTCACGGTATAATCGATTGCCGCAAGTAAAGAAGATTTTTTGTTTCCCGAAAACGAACTGACAAGCTCCAAATTATGGCGTGTTGCCGCATCTATTTCCATAATCGTCGTATCGCTTTGTCTCACAATCGGTTTTAAGCGCGGTTTTTCACTTATTTGCGTATTTTCCACATAATCCAAAATAATGCCGACCGCTGCCGTTTCGGTTCTCGATAAAACAACAAAAGCATCTGCCGAAATAACGCCGAAAAATTTTTCAATACGTTTTTTGGCATTTTCAACATTAAAGCGAGCTTGCGGCAAAACGGTCATTCTATCCTGATACAAAGATAAAACTCTGAAAATATCCTCATTTTCAAAAAGCCTGTCGGAAACAATAATTTCACTCGGATTTATTTTACTCAAACAGGCATAAATATCTTTTCCGCAACAATTAACATCCGTTATTGTTTCTTTCACGACAAAATCGCCCGTTGACAAATCAAGCCACGCAAAACCCAAACTGTCGTTTTCCGAAACAACCGATAACAAATAATTATTTTCCCGCGCTTCCAGCAAATTATCTTCCGTTAACGTACCGGCCGTCACCACACGAATAACCTGTCGTTCAACAAGTGCGCTCCGTCCGCGTTTTTTAGCCTCTTCCGGTGTTTCGACCTGTTCGGCTATAGCCACCTTAAAACCCTGATGTATCAAGCGTGCCAAATAATTTTCATACGCATGAAAAGGCACACCGCACATCGGAATCGGCTTACCCTTATATGTGCCTCGTTTGGTTAAAACCAAATCAAGCGCTTTTGCGGCAATACCGGCATCTTCAAAAAACAGTTCATAAAAATCGCCCATTCGGTAAAAAACAAGATAATCTTTATACTTTTCTTTAATATCCAAATATTGTTGAGTTGACGGATTAACTTTTTCTTCTTTTTGTGTCATCAAGCGTGCTTTTCTTAATTTATTAAATGAATTTAAACTTATTTCATATTAACTTATTTTATGGGGTTGTCTACTTTTTTTTGCTTACAATCAAACGGAGAAAATCATGTTTTTTGAAAAACTTAAAATGCTTGAAATTGAAAAAAATTCAAAATTTTCAGAACGCGTTTTAATTCTTTCCATACCGGCGGCCGTTGTATTTATCGTGTTGTCTTTATTAAAGCTTTTATCTCCTTTTTCCGCTGTCTTATCTTATATAGCCATCATCTTTTTTAATATGATTTTTTTATCGTCCATTTCGTTCGAACTGCAGCGCTTAAAAAGATACATCAATGATTTAACCATCGGCAAATACGATCAAAGCGTCTCTCTTTCCGAACAAGAGGCTAAAGATATTGCGGATGCCGTCAATTCCATGCATCGTTTTTTCACGGATAAAACAGATGCTTTAGAGGCAAAATCCATGGCGGATATGGCCGTGCTCGACACTTTGCCCGACCCGATTATGATGCTTGACAGATCAGGCAATATTTTAGGTGCCAATCTGGCAACCCGCAAATTATTCGGTCCGAAAATTACCGAACAAAACATCGAAAAAATTTTAAATGTGCCGTCATTTATTCAAGCCGTATCAAATGTCTTAAAAAACAAAAGCGAATCGGAAAATCTCACATTTTTTATGCCCGAACCGTTGTCAAAAAAACTTTTTGCTCACATCAATAAATTGCCTGCTTTTTCTCATGCACGTGCTTTTGCCTCCGTTTCACTTTTTGATTTAACAAAAACCATTACCATGGAAAAAATGCAATCAGACTTTGTTGCCAATGCCAGTCACGAACTGAGAACACCGCTGTCTGTTATTTCGGGTTTTATTGACACCCTGCAAACAACCGCAAAAGATGATGAAGCGGCGCGTGATCAATTCTTAAACATCATGGCGCAACAGGCTGCCTTTATGTCCGATCTTATTGAAGATTTACTTTCTCTTTCAAAAATCGAAATGCAACAAAATGATTTACCGAAAGAAAAAACGGATGTTTCAAAAATCATCGATGAAGTGGTCAGTGCCTTAACCCTCAAAGCGCAAGACAAAAATATGCGCATAGAGGTTCAAAAGCAACCGCATTTGCCTAAAATCATCGCAGACAGCGGTCAAATTAAGCAATTATTGCAAAATCTGACCGATAATGCCATCAAATACGGCCTGTCCAACAGCGCGGTCAAAATCGATATTAAAACCGTACAATCCATTCCGCCCTCAAAAAGCATGAATGTTGCCGATTCAAAAGCCGTATTTATTTCCGTTAACAACAAAGGTCCTAAAATCAGTCCGACGGATTTGGCGCGCTTAACCGAAAGGTTCTTCCGCCTGCAAGAACATAAAAATCAGGGCATTAAAGGCACAGGCTTAGGCCTTGCCATTGCCAAACGAATCATCATGCGCCACCGCGGCAATTTAACCGTCTCATCCACCACCTTAAACGGCACAACATTCAGTGTTTATCTGCCCGTCAAGTTATAATAAAAAAAACATTGAGCAAAACAAAAACCCGAAAACAAAACTGTTTTCGGGTTTTTTGTTTTTTACAATCGCAACTTAATTGTTGCTATTTCCGTCTTTGGCTGACATGAACACACCTAAAATCGGATGTTCTTCCAGCAACTTTTGTTTTCTGACAAAGCGTTCGGCTTTGTCGCTCGGAATCGTCTTTTGCTTGCCGGCATCACTATAGTGATCTGACAATTGCTTTGCTTCATACTGACGTCCGACCGGCGTTACTTCTTCGGCAACCGGTTGTTCTTCAGGCGCCATATCCGGCATAGCCCTTGTTCTGACAGGTGTTTCCTGTACCTTTATCTTTTCAGCTTCCGGCAAATCAGGTCTGTATTCCTCAACAGGTTCTTCCACCGGCTTATTCATCGGACGACTGTGTAACATCCTACCGCCACAATCGGATTCCTGTGAATCTAAAACAGCATCTCCCTTACTTCTGCTTAAAATTTCCTCTCTTTGATTCAACAGATTTCGAGCTGTTTCATAATTCATGCCTTCTTTGTCACCGCAATTAACAGCTTCCAAAAGTTTGGTCATTTGTT
>JAGCOI010000104.1 GCA_017645485.1 Alphaproteobacteria bacterium
TGTTGATGCAAAATATTTTGCAGATGATGCTTATAAACAAAATAAACCTTATGTACCGCGCGTTATAGGACATCCTGATTCTCAGAAGAAAGGAAGCAGATAAAATGGCAGGTGTATCGACCGTAAAAATTAAAGAAGATGATGACGGTATCCGCTTAAATAAGTGGTTTTTAAGAGAATATCCGTCTCTTTCCATGGGGCATTTACAAAAATTACTCAGAACAAAACAAATTAAGGTTGACGGAAAACGCGCCGAAACTTCAACACGCCTTTTTGCCGGTCAGGAGTTGCGGTTGCCGCCGCTTGATGAACAAAAAGCACCGGTTAAAAAAGATTTTATTTCAAAATCAGATGAAAAACTGATGCGTGATATGGTTATTTATAAAGATGATAATATCATTGTGATTAATAAGCCCTCGGGTATGGCGGTTCAGGGCGGAACAAATCAAATGCGGCATATCGACGGATTGCTCGATGCACTAAAATTTGAAAAAACGGAACGGCCTAAACTGACGCATCGCATTGATAAAGATACCTCCGGGTTGCTTGTGTTGGCCAGAAACAGAAAATATGCCTTAATTTTAACAAAGGCTTTTAAAGAGCATCAAATTAAAAAGACATATTTGGCATTATGTTCGGGCAGGCCTAAACAGGATGAGGGACAAATTAAGGCACCGATTGTGAAAGTCGGTGAAAAAATGATAACGGCAGAAGACGGGTTGCCGGCAGTCACAAATTATAAACTGTTAGATGCTCTCGGGCAAAAGTTTTGTTTGATTGCGGCAGAACCCCTGACGGGGCGTACACATCAGATAAGAGTACATTTATCATTGCTCGGTGCGCCGATTGTCGGTGACAGAAAGTATGCAACGCGTGATGATGTTAAAAAGGCTGAATTAAGTGCAAAATTGCATTTACACAGTTTTCAAATTGATTTATCTCAAATTATGAATAAAAAATGTGTTGTTAAAGCACCTTTGCCGAATTATTTTAAAGAGGATATGAACTGTTTGGGGTTGCATTTTAAGGAGAAATAAGAAATGAAAAAAGTTTTGAAATGGATTATCGGTGTTTTCGGCTTTTTATTTGTAGCCGGTATTATTGCTGTTGTTGTTTTTGTGCAGCAATTTGATTTGAATGAATATAAACCGAAAATTGAAAAAATTGTTTTTGAACAAACAGGGCGGCAACTGCACTTAAACGGTAACGTTGATTTAAAGATTTCTCTTATACCGACGGTGGCTGTTAAAAATGTGACGTTTGAAAATGCTTCTTGGGCTAAAGAAAAAAATATGGTCAGCATTAAAGAAGCAGATATTTCACTCGCAATTTTGCCTTTACTTCATAAAAAAATTGAAATAGGGCAGGTTAATATTATTGAACCGGTTATTCTTTTGGAGGTAAATAAAGACGGTCAGGAAAATTGGGTGTTTGAAAAACCGAAAAAAGAGGAAAAAACAGAGGATAAGACTAAAGATGAAAAAGCCGAAACGGAAGAAATTAACGGGGCGGCGGCACCGATGTTGGCCGGTTTTTTTGCAGAACATGTTAATATTAAAAAAGGTATTTTGATTTTTGAAAATAAAAAATCAAATTCAAAAATGAGCTTGAATATTAAAGATTTTGAGATGAGCTCAAAAGATGATGACGATGAAATAAAGTTTGTTTATGATATTGTTTTTAATCAGCAGGATATAAAAGGAAGCGCAACGGGATCATCCGTTAATACATTATTTAAAAACAAACCGTATCATATAACGTTGAATACAAAAGCTTACGGTGCAACATTAAAAGCTGATGCGATTTTAACGGATTTGATGGGAAATCTCGGTTTTGACGGCAGTATTGATGCACAATCCCCTCAAGGTAATTTCGGGCTGCCCAAAACATCCGTTCTTGCCAAAGTCAGCGGTAATACGACACTTATAAAGGCAGATCTTGAAAAACTTGATATTGCCGGAAATGTCATCAGAGGAAAAATTACAACGGACTTATCGGGTAAAAAGCCATCAATTAACGGTAATATCCAAAGTGCTTTAATTGATTTGGCAAAGTTTTCAAAACCGCAAAAATCGGCAAAATTACAGTTGATTTCATCAGCACACGCGGCATCGTTTGTGCCTAATGAAAACCTTGATTTGTCTGTGTTAAACAGTGTTAATGCCAATGTGGTTCTTGATATTGCAAAATTGCTTATTAATGAAGATATGGTACTGGAAAATGTTAAGGGAACGATTAATGTTTCAAACGGCGTTTTAAATATTAAGCCGTTTACCGCAACGGCAGGCGGCGGTGCGATAACCGGAGACGTCAGCCTAAATTCGAAAGGAAATGAAACGAATGTTAACTTAAACGGCAAAAATATCATTATACAGGATTTTATAAAATCGTTACATTCGAGTAATAAAGCTAATTTCGGCTTTTTAAGCGGCGGACAGACCAATTTAAATATCAACTTAAAAACAAGCGGAAAGACATATCAAAAATTGGTTGAAAATTTGGACGGACAAGTATTGCTTGTTATCGGTGAATCAAAATTACATGCCGGTGCCATGAAATATTTAAGGGGCAATTTTATTTCGCAAGTTTTGTCGGCATTAAATCTTCAGGCTAAAGATCCGAAAATGTCGTTACAATGTGCCGTTCTCAGAGCGGATATGAAAAACGGGGTGGCGGATTTCCCCAAAGGAATCGTTTTTAATTCTAAAAAGATGGTGGTGGTCGGTGACGGAAACGTTAATTTAAAAAATGATAAAATTGATATTGCCATTAAGCCTTTTAACGGTAATTTGACAGATACGAACATTGCTCAAGCTTTGTCTTCTTTGGTTAAAATAGGCGGAACGGTTTCGAATCCGGGGATTGCGATTGATACGGCCTCCGTTGTTAAAAATGTGGTCGGCGTTGCAATGACGGGACCTGTTTTTCTCGGTTCACAATTGTTGCTTGATGCAGATCCCGCACCTTGCTACACCGCATTAAAAGAGACCGTTTATGCCGATATGTTTGAAGCCCCGAAAGGTGTGAAAGCCGGTGTGCAAAATGTTTATCAGGGTGCATCGGATACAATAA
>JAGCOI010000105.1 GCA_017645485.1 Alphaproteobacteria bacterium
GGCGAAAAAAGAAGAGTCGCTTTATGCAGATTGCTGCTTTCAAAACCGGATGTGTTGCTTTTGGATGAGCCGACAAACCATTTGGATGCCGAGTCGGTCGCTTGGCTTGAACAGCATTTGAAAGACTACAAAGGAACGGTTGTGATGGTAACCCATGATCGCTACTTTTTGGATAATGTAACAGGGTGGATTTTGGAACTTGACCGCGGGCAGGGGATTCCTTATGAGGGGAATTATTCTTCATGGCTTGAGCAAAAACGGCAACGTCTGGCACAGGAAGAGCGCGAGGAGACGGCACGGCAAAAAACACTTGCAAATGAACTTGAATGGATTCAAAAAAATCCGAAAGCGCGTCAAGCAAAATCAAAAGCACGTATCAATGCTTATGATGAACTGTTGCAACAGGCCGTTAAAGATAAAATTACACATGCTTACATCAATATTCCGATGACGGAACGTTTGGGTGATTTGGTCATTGAAGCCAAAAACATTTCAAAAGCCTACGGTAATAAAGTTTTGATTGATAACTTATCGTTTAAAATACCCAAGGGCGCAATTGTCGGTATTATCGGTCCGAACGGCGCGGGTAAAACAACGCTGTTTAAGATGATTACGGGGCAGGAAAAGCCCGATTCGGGTGAGATAAAATTAGGCGATACCGTTGATTTGGGTTATGTGAACCAAACACGCGACGAATTAAATGCCGATAAAACCGTTTGGGAAGAAATTTCGGACGGACTGGATATGATGATGCTCGGTAAAAAACAAATGCCTTCGCGTGCATATGTCGGGCAATTTAATTTTAAGGGATCGGATCAGCAGAAAAAAGTAGGCTCTCTTTCGGGCGGTGAACGCAACCGTGTGCATTTGGCCAAAATGCTTAAAAAAGGTGCCAATGTGATTTTGCTTGATGAACCGACAAATGATTTGGACGTGGATACGTTACGCTCGCTTGAGGAAGGTATTATGGCTTATCCGGGGTGTGTGCTCGTAACCTCGCACGACAGATGGTTTTTAGACCGTTTGGCAACGCATATTTTAGCCTATGAAGATGAAGGTCATGTTGAGTGGTTTGAAGGTAATTTTGAAGAATATGAAAAAGATAAACGCCGTCGTTTGGGTGATGATGCCGTAAAACCGCACCGCTTAAAATATAAAAAACTTGAGAGGTAGTATGCGCCGGATAGATTTGCCGTATTTTAATGAGCGTGATGATGTGATTGACAGCATTATTATACATTGTATGGCGTATGATGTTCAAGATGCCGTTGAAAGCTTAAAGCAAAAAGAAGTCAGTGCACACTATTTGATTGATGAAAAAGGTAAAATTTATCGGCTTGTTGATGAAAAAAAACGGGCATGGCATGCCGGTCAAAGTTTTTGGAAAGGCAAAGAAAGTTTGAACGGTTGTTCCGTGGGTATTGAATTGTGTTCAAAATCACTCGGACAGCAGACATATCCTTTTGTGCAAATATCCGCGCTTGTGCGTTTATGTCAGCAATTAAAACGAAAATATCATATTAAAAAAGAACGTATTTTAGGTCATTCGGATATTGCACCGACGAGAAAGCCGGATCCGGGGAAAGCGTTTGTTTGGAAATATTTGGCGCGACGCGGATTGGGTGTTTGGTATGACCTAAAAAATGCCGAAAAAATCAAGACAGATGACGATAATGAATTGTTGAAGAAAATAGGCTATGATATTTCAAATTTAACGGCGGCAAAATGGGCTTTTATCAGGCATTTTATGCCCGAATATGTGAAAGATGATACAATAGAAAATTTGTTGCAAAAACCGTATCCTGACAGGATTGACGTTGATCAAACGCTTTTTAATCAAACGTTGAGGGCCGTTTGTTTTGCGTATAACAACAAAGATTAAAGGGATTATTTTTTCAGTGTTTTCTTAAAGGTATGTATTGAGGCTATATAGCCGATGACAACAACGAAAGATGCCGATACCCATGCGGCGGGTGAGGCGTAAAAAATGCCCTGATAACCCATTGCGGAAGCAAGAATAAGTGCGGCAAAAGAACGAATAAAAAGTTCGGTTAAACTGGCCAAAAGCGGTAACCATACTTTGCCCATGCCTTGCAGAGTGTTTCTGAATATAAAAATCAAACCCAAAAAGAAATAAAACGGCGTGCTGATACCGAGATATTTTTTACCTACGTCCATAATAAACGGGTTATAATTGCTTAAAAAAACGGAAATCATATCGCGTCCGATATATCTGACACAAAGAGACATCAATATGGCGGCAATAAACGAAACCAAGATTGTAAAACGCACGCCTTGTCGGATACGTGCTATTTTTTTTGCACCGAAATTTTGCGCCGAATATGTGGCCATGGCCATGCCGAGGGCAAGCATAGGCTGAGTGCCGAGTTGTTCAATACGCAGTGCGGCCGTGAAAGCGGCAATCACTTCGGGGCCGAAAGAATTGCAGGCGCTTTGAATAACCATCATGCTGATAGATAATACGGAAAACTGAACAGACATCGGTAAGGCAATATTGAGTTGTTTTATAAGTATGTTTTTATCAAATTTCCAATCGGCCTTTGTTAAGCGCATGATTTTAAATTTAAAATGCATAAACAAACCGCATGAAATAAATGCAATTGTTGCGGCAAGTACGGTGCCGAGGGCAGATCCTTTAACGCCGAGGCCGAAAAAATAAATAAAAATAAAATTAAAAGCTATGTTTAATGCAGTTGAAAAAATTAAAAAATAGAGCGGTGTACGACTGTCACCGACGGCGCGCATAAAACCGGCCGTTAAGTTATAAAAGACAATCATGACAAGTCCGGCAGATAAAATACTCATAAACAAATAAGCATCATGCTCAATTTCTGTCGGGACATTCATTAAATGCAGAACGGGTTTTAAAAAACAAATTAAAAAAACGGTCATACAACAGCACAGAACAAAACTGGCCATGATGGCATGTGTAACGGATTTGCGCATGTTGTTAAAATCAGATGCGCCGAAACATTGTGCGGTTACAACGTTCAGTCCGTTTGTGAAACCGAATGACAAAAGCAGACAAACAAAAAAAATGGGTGCCGTTGCGCCGACGGCCGCCAATGCGTTAACGCCGAGAAGTCTGCCGACAATTAAAATATCGGTAATGCTGTATAATTGCTGTATTAAATTACCGATAAACAGAGGCAAACAAAAAATGGTAATCAGTTTGGCCGGATAGCCTTTCGTTAAATTATAAATCATTATTAAAGAACTTAAAGCGTTTCAGACGGTGTGTTTATTATTTTTTCTATTTGAATGCGATATTTTTCAATTGCTTCACGATTTTTCGGCGTCCAGTTGACAGATGTATCGTTTAAGCTGACCCATTTTAATTCTTTTTGTTTTTGAGGTTCAACGACCGTTAAAAGCGAAACATCGGTCGGACGGCAAACAAACCAGTGCAATTTATATTTGTTATTGCGTGTGGCACCTAATTTTTTGACGATATCAATATTAAGATTTGTTTCTTCTTTAATTTCACGATGGGTTGCGGAAATCAAGGCTTCGCCCGGTTCAACTTTGCCGCCGGGAACGACAAACTGTGTGTCGTCCGTATGAATAACGGTGTTGCGTTGGGCTGTTTGAGCCAAAATCTGATTGTTGTTGACAATGACGGCACAGACAACATCCTGATTGTTGCCTTTTAGGCGGTTGAAACACTCCCAATATATGAAATTATAAATATTCGATATAAATTTTTTCATGTGATTTTCTCCTGTGTTGCCAATCTAAAATTTAAAACATCGAAAGTAAAGAATAAAATCATTTTTAGTATATGATAAACAGAATCTTTCATGGATTTTTGAGATGAATCGGGTGGGCATAAAAAAATTGAAATGATGGACAGTTTTTAACAAATATGGTATATCCTTTTGAGGAGAAAAATGTATGCGTCCCGAAATATTAAATCCGCTCTTTTGTATGCTTGATACCATAAAAGGTATCGGGCAGAAGCATTTTAAGCTTATAGCCAACCTTATCGGCGGTACAAAAATTGTGGATTTGTTATGGCATTTGCCCTATAATTTGACGGACAGAACATATACCTGTCCGATTTCGAAAATTAAAACCGGCCGGATTTGGACAGGTGTTGTGCGGGTGGTAGAGCATTTGCCGCCTCAAAAAAAATCACAGCCGTATCGTATTGTTTGCGAAGATGAGACGGGCGAGATTGTTTTGAATTTTTTCAAATATTATAAAGACAGCTTAAAAAAACAATTGCCTGTCGGTTGTGAAAAGGTTATCAGCGGCAAAACGGAATGGTTTAACGCATGTATTCAGATGAATCATCCGGATTATATCAGTGAGCCGGAAAATTTTGATTATATTAAAGGTGTTGAACCGATTTATCCGTTTTGTGCCGGTGTGACCAATAAGATGATGCGGTGGTATGTGAAGCAAAGTTTGGTAAAAATACCGGATTTGGCGGAATGGTGCGAGCCGGGTTTTATGAAAAGCCAAAATTTTCCGTCTTTCAAAAAAGCGTTGGAAAAAGCACACAATCCGCTTGTGGCGCAAGATGTGAGCCCAACCGCGCCGGCGCGCAAAAGATTGGCTTATGATGAGTTGCTTGCCAATCAGTTGATGCTTGCCATTGCAAGAGGGTTCCATAAGAAAAAAGAAGGCAGAAGTTTTCAATCAAGCGGTGTTTTAAGAAAAAAGTTGTTTGATGTTTTGGAGTTTGAGTTAACCGATGCACAAAAAAACGTTTTGCAGGATATTATAAATGACCAAAGTTCGCCGTATCAGGGTTTAAGACTTATTCAGGGAGATGTAGGGTGCGGTAAAACGGTTGTGGCAATGCTTGCCATGCTTGGCGCGGTGGAATGCGGCGCACAGGCAGCCATGATGGCACCGACCGAAATTTTAGCCAAACAACATTTTGAAACAATTGGGGCATGGGCTGAAAAAACAGGGGTGAAAGCAGCTTTGTTGACAAGCAAAATCAAAGGCAAAAAACGTTTGGAAATTTTTGAAGGGCTTAAAAGCGGCAATATTGATATTCTTATCGGTACGCATGCTTTATTTACAGATGATGTGCATTTTAAGGATTTGGGCTTTATCGTTGTTGACGAACAACACCGTTTCGGTGTGGAACAGCGATTGAAGCTGAGCCAAAAAGGCAATAAGCCGGATATTATCGTGATGACGGCGACGCCTATTCCGAGAACGTTGGTTTTAACAAGGTTCGGGGATATGGATTATTCCAAAATTGATGAACTGCCGAGGGGAAGAAAACCTGTTGACACGCGCGTGATGAGTGTTTCGAAAGTTTTGGATGTGATGAAAGCACTTAATGAAAAAATAAATGCCGGAACACGTATTTATTGGGTCTGTCCGCTTATTAAAGAAAATGAAAAATCGGATTTGGCGGCAGCCGTGGCTCGATTTGAAGCTTTGCAGAAAATATACGGTTCAAAAGTCGGTTTGGTGCACGGAAAAATGAAAGAAAACGAAAAAGATGCCGTGATGGAACATTTTAAAAACGGAGATATTCAAATTTTGGTCGCAACAACGGTTATTGAAGTCGGTGTTAATGTGAGCGAGGCAACCGTGATGATTGTTGAACAGGCGGAAAGATTCGGTTTGTCGCAACTTCATCAATTAAGGGGACGCATTAAACGCGGTAATCAAGCGGGGGTTTGCTTGTTACTGCACGGCGATAAGTTAAGCAATACGGCACGTGAGCGCTTAAATGTGATGAAAAGTTCCGAAGACGGCTTTTTAATTGCCGAAAAAGATTTGGATTTGCGCGGCGGCGGTGAAATTTTGGGTACGCGTCAATCCGGTATGGAAGAATTTAAGGTGGCCAATTTGGAATTTCATAAAGAATTACTTTATACCGCGCATAAAGATGCACAGATTATATTAAACGCGGATCCTTTATTAAAAACAGAGCGCGGGCAAGCGCTGAGGGTTTTGCTTTATCTTTTTGAGCAGGATTCGGCATTTGTAAATTACAAAGCTTAAATGGCAAGCTATAACAAACTGTTACAAGTTTTGATTTGCTTTTGATAAAAAATAAGGTAATGTGAGGCAGTTGTTTGATAAATAAATGTAAGGTCAAATAAATATGTTGATTACTTTTGCGGCTCTTTTGATTGCCGTTTTGTTTGCGTTGAAGCCATTGCAGAAAAATGCGTTTTTTTTAATTTATTTTGCGTTGATGATGGGGGCTGCTTATGTGTGCGAGCAAGCAGGGTATCGCACCATGCCGTTTTCGAAACAAAGCTTTTTGTTTTTTGTTGTGTGGCATTTTTTGCTTATCAATGCAGTGACGGTTTTGGCTTATGGTGCAGACAAACGTGCCGCCATAAAAAAAACATGGCGCGTTGCCGAAAATCAGTTGCATCTTTTGGAATTTTTAGGCGGATCGCCCGGGGCATTTTTGGCACAAAAAATATTTCATCACAAGACGAAAAAAGCAAGTTTTCGTATTTTCTTTTTCTTTGTGCTTGCTATTCAAATCGTAATTGTATATTATGCCCTTCGCATATTAAATGTTATTTGAATGAAGAGATAAAATGGCAGAGAAGATAAAAACAGAATTAAAAATGAAATTTCACGAACATTATGAAATGATGTGGCCGTTTGTAAAGCCTTATCTTTTCAGGGCCGTTTTAGCCATTCTTGTCAGTATTCCGATCGGGGCGCTTGATTCGGTTATCGCACTTTCGTTAAAGCCGTATATGGATATCGTGGTTGTTGAAAAATCGGCACGCTCGCCGATATACATTCCTTTTTTGATTATTGCCTTTACCTCTTTGCAGGGGTTTTTAAATTATATTGCAACGTATTTGAATACATGGGTCGGCACAAAGATTAATCAGGATTTGAAACGCCATTTATTTAAGAAATTGATGCGTATGGAAACGGCCTATTTTGATGAAACGGGGTCGGGTGTTGTGTTGCAACGTTTTTCAACCGATTGCGATACGGCTTGCAGCGGGCTTTTGGATAATTTAAGGGTTTTTGTGGCAAGGTTCTTTTCTTCGTTTTCGCTTGTTTGCGTGTTGATTTATAATTCATGGCAACTTGCGATTATTGCCGTTTTGGTGATGTTTGCTGCGTTTTTACCTTTATCGACGGTTAAAAAACGTATTAAGGAAACGGTTATGA
>JAGCOI010000106.1 GCA_017645485.1 Alphaproteobacteria bacterium
GGCTGTTCACCGTCCAAAGCCAAAACATCATCATCTGCCGTAAAAACAGGTTCCTGATACTCTTCGTTTGTCGTTTTGCTCGAAAACAAAAGAAGCAACCCGAATAAAAAAGCCGCAAGCGAAACAATACCGATAAACAAAATAATGCGGTTTGTTTTTTTAACATACTGTTCCGAATGTGTTAATTGTAAAGGCTCTTTACTCATGTGCTTCCTTTTTTTACTGAATTCTTATAACACTGCAGAAAACGCCGTTCCGACCGAGTTGATTACAAATTTCGTCACCGGAATCAATCGAATCGACAGGCCCTATTCTCAAATGGAACAGTTCTTTACCCTGACCGTCTGCCGGCGCATCAACGGAATAAAACGGTTGATATTTTTTAAGAATTGAACCGTATTTTCTTGAAAGATCCGACCATAAACTTTCCAAACGATCCACATTTGCATCTGTACCTAACTCAACGGAAATATTGGCGGCACTGTCGCCTTCAAATCCCGTACCGTATTTATAATTCGAGAAAGAATCCGGCATATCTATCGGATTTGAACCCGCTTGCAATTTATACATCGTACGGTATCCCGAAGCATCGCCGTTTGCACCGGCACCACCGCTGTGCAAAGCATATTCAGGCACCAATACTTCACCGTTTTTGCCAACATTAATATTATATTCGCCAACTAAACTTTCCTGATTTGCAGGTGTTCCCCACATTTTTGCCAATTGACTGTCCGTTTGAGCGGAACTTGCACCCGTACCCGTTTTATTGTCGGGCAACGGCGCGGGAACAGACCAGTCATTTGTATCCGCATGAATATTATACATACCGGCATCATCTGAACGGCGTAATTTCAAACAAACAATACGTTTACCGTTTCTAAGCACCATATCGCCGACACCTTCCACAACAATCAAACGATTATTCGGACCTTTGGCCCTGAACCCGACAGGCGTCTCCACACGTTCAACAATCAATGTCACAATCGGACGCTGTGTCATACTGAGTGCTTTTTCACCCAAATCAATATATGTAAAGATATCATCACGCCACACACGTTCCGGTGCAATCACCACATCTTCCGGGTTCGGCACATAAACTTCCACATCAAATTTCATTTGAGTTGGATCAAGCGGAATGCTTTGAATCCAATCTTCTTTTTGCAAACGTCTTGTAAAAGTCGAATCGACTGATTTGTTACCGGCATTACCGTATGCACTGGCATTTAATCTGCCGCCGACACCCGAGCCGCCGACACCCGAACCGCTGCTAACGGAACCCGCGCTTTTTTTTTGCCCGTCCACAACTTCAATATCAATCACGGAGTTTGTCAGTCTTTCCGTATTCACACCCTCACTTCTTACATAAAACACATATTTATTACCCGATCTGCCGAAAACCATCACATTGGTATCAACGCCAACCGTCGTTGTCCCTTCGGCCGGATAAAGCAAAAGTGTATTCGGTCCTGTAATTTCGCCGTAAAAAGCGCTCCTGTCACCGATATAAACATTTTCAAGCAATTCCCATTCAGGAAAATTAATTAAAGTCAACATACCTGTTCTCAAGCGCACCGGCAAAACCAATTCCGGCGACCAGAAATATTTTGAATATGCCGGTTTGGTTTGTCCTTCACCCAAATTTTGCAACGGATCAAGCCAAGCGCTCTGCATCATACCGAGAGAACCCATTCCCATATAATCCAAATTCTGAGGCTGATACTGTCCCTGCGATTGATTGGCCTGCTGATCCAAACTGTTAACAGTTGCCTGCGCATAAAGGTCCGACACATGAAGTGCCACACCTAAAACGAATATTGCCTTTAACAAATTTTTCTTCATTTGCTGTTTCCTTTTTCTGTTTATGCCTTATTATGCGAAAGGGAATACGCATCTACGGTAAATCCGATCGGATTATTCAACCTTTCACCATATTTCACTGTTTTTCTTCTGTATCTCACTTTAAGCGTTGCCGTCCAATAGCTGATTTCAGGTGTTGTTGAATCGGCATACATATCACGCGTTTCATATTCAACCTGCCACAAACCGCGGCTTAATTCGTTAACGGTCATAATACGAACAACTCTTGTTAAACCTTTTTTTCTGATTGTTTCCAAAGCTCTTTTGGCTGTTTTATCCAAAAACGCCTGATACACACTCGGCGATGACATTTCCTGCAACTGACTGCCCTGTGTCCAACGTGCTTCCATTTCTTTGGCATCATTTACAAAAGCGCTTCTGAGCAAAACATATTCTCTGACAAAAACTTCGGTAATGTTTTTCTGATCAATCATATTTCTGAGCGGCGTAATTTCGTAAATTTGTTCTTCTTTGTTTTCAAACGTCAGCAAAAACGGTTCCACTCTGTTGAGCGGCACCAACTGCATAATGGCTAAAAACAAAACAAAATTACAATAAAGACTGACGGCCACAATCACGGCAAAAGCTCTTGCCGTCCACAAATAACGTTTTTCGGAAGCATTTGCGACAACATCATCTCTGTATCCGCCCGAAGTTCTCGGTGCAGGTCTGCGTCCTTGCCCGATGAGTTGCTGTTTCACATTATGAACGCCTAATTGATCTGCCATTTATTTTTCCTATATTGTTGCCACAAACCATTCCGGCAGTTCTTTGATAAGCTCTACTTCAATGCAGGCACACGGCGAGAGTTTCAATTCATTAACATCTTTACCGACACCCACCGGCTCCGGCTCATAATACGAACCGCATCCTGCAACCATTAGCGCAAACAAACACAAAATCAATTTCTTACACATTTTTTTCTTCCTTTGATACTCCATATATCGTAACTTAAACTTTTTTCAATCAAAAGTCTAATACGAACGCCACCAAATCCCCAACTTA
>JAGCOI010000107.1 GCA_017645485.1 Alphaproteobacteria bacterium
ATATGCAAAATCGCCCGAATCCGTTAAGAGATATTTGGATGTTGCACCGAACGGTTATGCAAATACATACAAAACGGCAAATCAAATTAATAAACTTGCGGCACGTCAGATTAAAATAGAAATGCAATATGAAGTGATGAAAGATCAAAAAGCGTGGCAGAAGAAAAAGTCGACGGAATTCAGAGATGACAATGATTTAATGGCAGAGTATGATAAGCGTTTTTCAGAGCGTTATGAAACGCTTTCCGAAGCTGTGGATGTTATTCAAACAGATGTCAAATCAGCACTTCAAGCCGGATGGCGTTCGGTTGATAAAACGAATGTGGTTCAGAGGCAAAACTTTATAAATGAAAATGTGTTCAAGGTTTTGGATGCCGATATTCAAGCTGCAACAGACGGCAAAGAAAAGGCTGCGGCCGAAGAACGTAAAAAGAGATTTGAAAAAGCATATAAGACATTGCCTGATGATAAGCTTTTGACTTGTATGATAGCCTTTGTTTCAGAGGCAAAAACAGATGCCTTTTTGACCGAACAAGCCCACTTGACCGCGGAGGCTAAAACCATACAAGATAATGATATTGAAAAAAATCAATATGATGTTAACGATCTTCGTCCGAATAAGGAAACAGCCAAAGTTTTGGAAAAAGCGGCAAGCAGACGCGAGGAAGTTTTAAAAGAGGGCGCAAATGATAAAAAATTGTTCCCGGAAGCCGAAAAAGATATGAACTATACTAAAAATTTACTTGAAGCTGCTATTGATACGGACAGAACAAAGGTTTATACGGTTATATCCAACACCGAAATAAAAGTTCGAAGCGATTCTTTGACCGCGCGTAGATGTGAAGTTGAGGCTCGCAAGAAAAAACTTGCCGAATTTGTTAAAAATATGCATGAACACCCGCAAAACATTACATACGGATCGGTGAAAGAACCTTTCGGTCGTGATACCGGCAGATCTTAGGAATAATTTCAAATGATTAGAAAATTTTTGAAGTTCTTGAAGTTTTGTGTGATTTGTGCGCTTTGGTCCGCTTGTTGGCTTACGATAATGCGTTTTTTGGCTGTGTCTATTTGGAATTTTGACTTTTTCTCTTTGAGACACTGGCAGATGATTGTGTCGTTTTGGAATGCCAACGGGACGATTCAGGGTTTTTCGGATTATATGTTGTTTATTACGTTGCTCGGTATTCTAGTTGTTTGGTATATCGGGTTAAAATATTTTTATAGGATAGATTACGGCAAGTTGTTTTTGAAGCCTTTTGAGTATTTTTCAAAAAAGCAAATTGAAAAATATGACAGCACGGGTAAACATATTGTATTGAAAAACTTGGTCGTCGGCGAAAAAATGACAATAGATGAGTTGGTGGAAGAAAAAATTAAAGAAGAAGACAATAGGTGCAGTCAAAAGGAATCTCAAAATTTAAGAGAAAGTATTTCAAAAAAAATAATTGAGCGTAAAGGACAATAAAACTCTTGTTAATAAATACAAAGTATAATATCCTCGTTAAAAACGGGAGAACGATTTGAAACCATTACTTGTTTTGGCGCGAATCACATTTGTAGGTTGCCTATGGAGCATTGTTTTCATAGAGGGCATACGTGTTATTGTGCTTGAAAACTGGCGTTTTGATATTTTTTGGCCGCCGCATTGGGCGTATGCTTGGAATTTATGGCAATCAGGCTGGATTATTGATACGCGCAAAGAATGGGCTTTTGTTCTTATTTTACTCACGTTTATTCCTTTATGGCTTATGGGGTGGATTGTTTTAAGTTTAGTACCTTGGGAAACAATTTTTTATCGTATTATTTGTTTTCCGTTCCGTTTATTTAATAAATCTGTTCAACCGTTAACTCGCGTGGTTAGCAGTACACCGGTTATTACAAAGAAAAAATCATATAAAGAAGTAAGACCGGTCGGTAAGCGTGTGCCGATATATGATTATAATACGACAACACAGGCACCTGCTACACCGGCATTGTCGGTTGCACAAAGTTCGTCCGAGGTTGTGCCAAGTGTGACCAGTCAGGTTAAAGACAGAGCAGTTACCGCACGGGAAACATTGAATCATACAATTTTTGATTTGGATGATGAAGATGATGATTTTGATTTAGATATCGATTCTTTTGATAAGTCTGATATCTTTAAAATCGATTCGAATAAAAAACAGAAGGAAACCAGAAATTTTAAGCGGTCAGAAGAAGAAAAGCCTCGTCGTGCACCTTCTAAAGCGCGTCGTGACGAATATGAGTATGATGACGATTATTTTGATGAGGCGGAAGCATACAAGCAGAGAAAGCAAAAAAATAAACAACCGCAAAAACATATGCGTTATGAAATGGAAGATGAAGATGATGAGGATTTGGAGACATACAGACCTGCCTATACGCCCGTGAAGAGACCGGTCCGATCGGATCGTTTTGATGATGAAGAACCGAAATATGAAAGAACGCGTAACAGA
>JAGCOI010000108.1 GCA_017645485.1 Alphaproteobacteria bacterium
AATTCCGAATACAACAAAAAATTTCTCTGAAAAAGCACAAAATCAAGAAGCCGAAAAAGCTGAGGCACAAAAAGCCAAACAAACAAAAGACGGACAGGTTGCGGCTCGTGTAAACGGCGAAGTTATTACCGTTGATGAAATTCGTCAGGGGTATGAAGACAATCCGCAAATTGCAGAGCAGGTTTCTTTTAATGAATTCTATGAAAAAGCTCTCGATGTTTTTGTAAACGGCAAATTACTTTATCAGGCGGCCGTTAAAGCTGATGTGGCCAAATCGCCCGAATATCAAAAGGAATTTGAAGTTGCCAAAGAAGATATTGCACGTAAAGTGTTTTTGGAACAGGCCGTTGAAAAGAAAGTGACACCGACAGCCGTTCAAGCGTTTTATAATGCCGAATATGTCAATAAGTTTGAAGCAGGCAAAGAAATGAGTGCCAAACATATTTTGGTTGAAGAAGAACAGATTGCAAGAGATATTATCGAAAAATTAAATGCCGGCGGCAATTTTGATGATCTTGCCAAAGAATATACCAAAGATAACACCGTTGATCTCGGCTATTTTACCGAAGATGTGATGGTTGCCGAATTTTCGGATGCGGCTAAAGCATTAAATGTTGGCGAATATACAAAAGAACCGGTTAAAACACAGTTCGGTTATCATGTTATTTTGTTAACCGATGTGCGTGACAGCGCACCGTTGCCGCTTGACGAGTTGGAACCTCAAATTAAAAATATTTTAAGTCAACAGGCCGTTGCCGAAATATTTGATGAGCTTCACCAAAAAGGAAGTATCGAAAAATATGATTTGGACGGTAAGAAAATTGTTGAACCGGTTGAGGAAAAATAATCGGATAACGCTTAAAAAAGCAACCTTTCAAAAGGTTGCTTTTTTATTTGGGCAAACAAAACGATTAAATCATAGCCATACCGCCGTTGACGTGAATGGTTTGTCCCGTGATGTAAGAGGCTTCATCAGAGGCCAAAAAGGCAACCGTGTTGGCAATATCCTGTGCTTCGCCCAAGCGTGCTTCAGGGATTTTTGAAAGCAGGTTGGCTTTGACATCTTCGGGTAAAACGTCTGTCATCGGGGTTCTGATAAAACCGGGGGCAACGGAGTTGACCGTGATGCCGCGTGAGCCGACTTCTTGAGCCAAACATTTGTTCATGGCAATCATACCGGCTTTGGAGGCTGAATAATTGGCCTGTCCGGCGTTACCCATAACGCCGACAACCGAAGCAATACCGATAATACGCCCGAAACGACGTTTCATCATGCCGCGAATAACGGCTTTTGCGAGTTTGAAACCGGCCGATAAATTAACATCCAAAACAAGTTGCCAATCTTCATCGCTCATACGCATAAATAAATTATCGCGCGTTAAGCCGGCATTGTTGATTAATATGTCGATTTGACCGAACTTGCTTTCAACATCGGCAACAAGCTGTTTAATTTCATCCGGATTTGAGAGATTGGCTACAAAGCATTCGACATTATTGCCGAGTTCCTGCTTTAATTTTTCCATGCCTTCCGCACGCATATCCGTTAAAGCAAGTTTAGCGCCCTGCGCATGAAGCGTGCGTGCGATTTTATCGCCCAATCCGCCTGAAGCGCCGGTGATTAAAGCTATTTTATCCGTTAATTGAAACATTATTTTTTCCTTTCTATAAATTGTTTGCCAACTCTTCTATTTCCTGAGCGGTATGTATTGCCGTTGAATAGATGTTTTTGTAGGCACGTTTGAACATATTTGACAAGACATTGCCCGGGCCTATTTCAATAGCGTCGGTTATTTGTTCGCCATTTAAAAACGCCATGGTTTCGCGCCAACGGACACTGCCCGTTATTTGTTTTGTTAAATTTGAAATAATTTCTTCTTTTGTGACGGAAGGTTGTGCCGTTACATTTGAAATAAGGGCAATTTCGGGATCTTGAGCGCAAACTTCATGCAAAGCTTTTTCCATAATAGGTGTGGCGCTTTTCATAAGCGGGCTGTGAAACGGTGCACTGACCATCAGTTTAACGGCTTTTTTTGCACCGAATTCATGGGCTAAATCAATGGCTTTATCAATGGCCTGAACGTGCCCGGACAAAACAATTTGTCCGTCCATATTATCATTTGCACTGACACAATAAAATTCATCCGTATTTGATGCATCAATCAATCCGTTGATGTCTTCTTGAGATAAACCTATAACGGCTGCCATGGCACCGATGCCGGGGGCAACGGCCTGTTGCATTGCCAAACCGCGTTTTCTTAGCAGTTTTGCCGTGTCGGCAAGCGAAAAAACACCGGCCGTACAGGCTGCCGAATATTCGCCTAAAGAATGACCGGCCACAAAATACAATTTTTCTTTTAAGTTAATGCCGAATTCTTTTTCTAAAACACGTACGGTTGCCATAGAGACCGCCATAATGGCAGGTTGTGCATTAGCCGTTAAAGTCAGTTCCGTTTCACTGCCGGCAGTCATCATCTTAAACAAGTTTTGATTGAGTGCATTATCCACTTCATCAAAAACATCGCGCGCCGCTTGAAAATTTTGATATAAATCCGTTCCCATGCCGATATGCTGAGAACCTTGTCCCGGAAATACAAAAGCGTATTTCATACTCTTAAAAAAACCTCTTTTTATTAATGATTTATTCGGAATTTAGATATATTTTAATTTAAAGTCAAGTCAATATAAAAAACTATTCAGATGACGTACAGATGGTTGAGATAAAAAAAATATCGGTTGTCAGTATTGTGGATAAGGGAACGCGGTTTTACATAACCGCGCTGAAATG
>JAGCOI010000109.1 GCA_017645485.1 Alphaproteobacteria bacterium
AAAAGCCGAAAGCACCGACTTCGGAGCATGAAAATTTGCATCAAATCAATCAGTGGTCGCCCCAAAATCCGAAACCCTTTTCCATTTCACCTCAAAAAGAGCAAAACGAAATCGAAAACACACTTTATGAGGGCGGCAATCGTATTTATGACGTGCAGTCTTTTCCCATAAAAGATATTAAAACCATCACCGAACCAAACATCGATCCGACAATTTCAACATACCCCGAATATTAAGAATAACTCTCATTTCGGCTTCTTTAATGTATTCAAATATCCGGCTGTATATTTTATTGGTCTAAGAAGGAGCGCAAGCGGCGCGAACGGCTCGGATGTTTGAGCTTGCGCAGGGCCTTTGCTTCAATCTGACGAATACGTTCACGTGTCACGTTAAACTGTTGTCCGACTTCCTCTAAGGTGTGGTCCGTATTCATGCCGATACCGAAACGCATTCTCAACACGCGCTCTTCACGCGGTGTTAATGATGAGAGGATTTTTGTGCATGTTTCCTTTAAGTTGGAATGAATAGCGGAATCCAAAGGCTGTAAAGCGCTCTCGTCTGCAATAAAATCACCCAAAGACGAATCTTCTTCATCACCGACCGGTGCTTCCAAGCTGACCGGCTCTTTGGCAATTTTCATCACCTTGCGGATTTTTTCAAGCGGCATCGAAAGACGCTTGGCCAGTTCCTCCGGCACGGGCTCTCTGCCCATTTCGGTCAACATCTGACGAGACGTGCGCACCAGTTTATTGATTGTTTCAATCATATGCACCGGAATTCTTATCGTGCGGGCCTGATCGGCAATCGAACGTGTAATCGCTTGTCTTATCCACCATGTGGCATATGTCGAAAACTTATAACCGCGACGATATTCAAATTTATCAACGGCTTTCATCAAACCGATATTGCCCTCCTGAATAAGGTCCAAAAATTGCATACCGCGGTTTGTATATTTTTTTGCAATAGAACTCACAAGCCTTAAGTTGGCTTCAATCATTTCTTTTTTAGCGCGCTCGGCTTCGCGTTCACCGTGCTTGATTGTTTCCACCATTTTGCGATATTCGCTGATGGGCAGACCGCATTCTTCAGACATTTGAATAATACCGGCGCGAAGTTCTTTAATTTCATCGCCGTAATGCTCCAAGAAAATATCCCAATGCTTGTCTTTTTTGGCCTTAAGCGTATCAAGCCAATGCGGATCCAACTCGGATTTTTCATAAGCCGCCAAAAAGTCTTCACGCTTAATTTTCGAAGCAAGCGCATAGCGCATTAACTTGCCTTCCAACCCGACCAAACGTTTATTCATTTCGTTCAGTTGCTCAACAAGCTGTTCAATGCGTGTCGTGTTCAAGTGAATGGAGCTCATCAGCTCAACCAAATCTTTTTTAAGCGCCAAATATTTTTTTTCGGTTGCAGGTGTCACTTTATGACCGGCCATAATGGCGCTCATACGTTGAATTTGGATTTTTTTCAAATCATCATAATGGCTTGATATTTTATTTAAAATTTCAAGCACGGGTTCCATCAAAGCCGTTTCCATCGAAGATACGGAAGTGCTTGAATGCGCCAACGCCTCTTCATCATCATCTGTCTGAGCACTTATATCTTCTCCGCTTGCATCATCCGAATCGTTAAGAGGCACATCTTTTGAAGCCATATCCGAATCATCACTTTCGGCAGATATCTCGTCCATATCATCACTACCGATATCATCTTCAACGGCATCTTCAATATCAACATCGGTTTCTAAATCTTCATCGATTTCATCTAAATTTTTTGTTTCCAAATCTTTGGCAACGCTGGCCAAATCGTCCACGGGACTTTCTTCATCGTCATACGAAATGGCATCACTGTCATCACCATACATCATTTCCAAATCAATAATGTCACGCAAATGCATGGTTCCGGCAACAAGTTCATCACGCCAAGCGGCAATGGCCTTTAAGGTCATCGGGCTTTCGCATAAACCGCCGAGCATCACCGTATTACCGGCTTCAATTCTTTTGGCAATGGCTATTTCGCCTTCGCGGGATAAAAGTTCAACCGCGCCCATTTCGCGCAAATACATACGCACGGGGTCATCCGAGCGGCTCAGTTCTTTCTCGTCAAAATTGCCGCTTTCATCAAGGCCGTCCTCATCCGAATCTTCATTTTGCATTTCATATTCGTCTGTTTCCGACTCCGAAATAAGGCTGATACCCAAATCGGAAATCGAAGCCATAATATCTTCAATTTTTTCGGAAGTTTCTTTTTCGGAAGGAAGAGCTCTGTTTAAATCTTCAACGGTGATATAACCTGTTGATTTGCCCTTTTCAATAAGAACCTTGACGGCATACCCCAATGAGTCAAGCAAGGGTGAATCCGCGTTAACATCTTGATTGTTTTTGTTTGA
>JAGCOI010000110.1 GCA_017645485.1 Alphaproteobacteria bacterium
AAGGAAGCGCCAAGCGACCACATTGAACTTACAAAACAAGTGACCGAAGAAAGCTGCAAGCTTTCAAGACCGATCCCCTCTCTGACCACCAATAAAGAAACGGGTTTCATACCCGTTTTTTTTGTTGGGCAGAGAGCGAACAGTCCGACACGACGTGACGGGGCTCGAGGATGAAAAATGCCCATAATGGCATTTTTCACCGCAAGAGGCGCAGTTTTGTCAGTGAAAAAGGAAGCGCCAAGCGACCACAAAAATATCTAACAAAGAGAGCTCTGAAAACTTTAATCGATCAGTGTAAATTTCCATCGATTATCTTCCACTTTGCCTAGGCATGCCGTAAAAACAGTCTTTTCGCTTTGAATAAGCTCCCCACATTCTGTCACCATAACAAAAATGCCACCATTCATGCGGATAATTCTTAAATCCGGCATTTTCCATTGATCTTTTAAGAATAGAGCGATTTAACTTTTGTTCATCAGTTAATCCGTTTGATTTTGTGGGCGTTTTTGAACTAACTTCCAAATAAACCGTTCCCATATCATAATCTTTACCTTTAGCATCACATAAAGTAATATCAACAGCACCACCTGTTTGATGCCCACCAAAACCAAATCGGGGATCAGCGCATACTGCTTTCGTTTCATTCACAATCTCTTGTTCGGAAAGTGTCGGATTATTGGTTTTTATTTCCTGATAATTTTTATTCCATAGCTGAATTTGCTCCTCATGTGGACGAAAGGCTGAATATATTTTAAAAAAATAATTATCGGGTAATTCCTCTTGAGCTTTTTTAATTTTTTCATATACGGACTTTCGCAAATATACGGCAGAACGTTGTTGTAATTCATCTGAAAAATAAAGCTTTTTATCTTGCTTTATATCCACTAATTCTTCATTATTTTCATTGATATGTACACAATTAATGACTGATGCCGGTATAGTTTCACGCAAACCCAAATTCCATAGCATCATCTTGATTTTGTCTTTGCAAGACATTATAGCTCTCCCCAAAAAATTTATGTCAATATAGCGCAATATAATCAAAAAGACAAGTTTTTTAAAAGGACTGTTCCATAATTCATATATTAAACTTACCAACCTATGCCACCAATAAAGAAACGGGTTTCATACCCGTTTTTTTATTAATATGCCGTTTTTATTGATTTTAAACTTGATTTTTAATCGACTTTTTTATATTCAAAACACATGACAAACAAAGAAAAAATATTACTCTTATCGTGTTGTGCACCCTGCTCTGTTGCCGTCATTAAAACGATGGCTCAGCAACAGGCTGATTTTGCCGTTGTGTTCTACAATCCGAACATTCGTCCTTTTGCCGAATACGAAAAACGCCGCGATGAAAACAAACGCGTCTGCATGATATACGGTGTTCCTTTTATAGAACTGGAATACGATAACAAACGTTGGTGTGATTTAACCAAAGGGCTTGAAAACGAGCCTGAACGCGGAAAAAGATGTTCCGTTTGCTTTGAAATGCGCTTAAAAAGAGTTATGCAATACGCGCTTGAAAACAAATTTACGGCTGTGGCTTCGGTTTTGGGCGTCTCGCGCCACAAAAATTTAGATCAGGTCAATCAAGCTGCTCAAAATGCATCTGAGCAAACGGGATGTCCTTACATACATATAGAAGGTCGTAAAGGCGGCATGCAGGAACTCAGGATACAACTTATTGCCGAACTTGACTTATATAAACAAACCTATTGCGGTTGCAAGCCAAATCAAAATTCTTAATCATCTTTATTTGCAGACTTATAAGAAACCATAATTGTTTCGTCCGCCAATACAAACGGCGTTACTTCAAGAATTACACCGTTATCTTCTTCAAGCTTAAAGGGGGCATAGGTTTCGAAAATATGCTTTAAAATATGCTGTTCCAAATTTGCCCAACTTTCCACTTTGGTAAAATATTTTTTTTGCATATCAAAAACCTCTCTGCTGTTCGGCAGATTCTGAAACTTGATGGCATCCGCATCAAAAAGTTTGATATATGCCGGATTAAAATACTTCAAATGCCCGCTTTGTGAAAATACCAATACGGCTTCGGATACATTATCCAAAATATTTTTTTGAACACTTAAAAGCTCATTGATTGTGCGCTCTGCCTCCAATTTATCCGAAACATCTTCATAAGCAAAAATCACACCGTTCGGATGTGTGGCCACCAAGCGACGCAATGTTTTTCCATCAGGCAAATGCAGTAAATCTTCTTTCGGTTCAATTAAATTTGAAAACAATTTTTCTTCATTTTGCCTGTATTCTTTAAAATCGGTCACATCCGGCAACATACGTTTATCCCGAATAATATTTAAAAAAGAAACATACGACAGCTTGTTTTTTAAATCCTCAGGCGTTAATTGCCACAAATCGGCAAACGATTGATTATAAAATATCAACTCCGACTGTGTATCAAAAATCGCAAAAGCCGTTTTTAGTGCCGATAAAACGCCTAGATGTGCATTTTGATGCACCTTGAAATGCCTTTTTTCTTCATATAATTCACTAACATCTATCAGCTGTCCGACCGTCCCTATCTGGTCAAGATGCCCGTGTGTATGAAACGGATTTTCATTCATTTCAAAATAACGTGCCTCGCCGTTTGTAACAATTTGCACGTCTTGTTTTTGTATTTGATTTGTCTGCACGGCTGTTTGAGATAATTCATCAGAAAGTTTTTGCCATTTTGTTTTTTCGGTTGCATCCGTCATGCCCGTTTTTTGGGAAAAACCCGAAATTTCGGCATATTTTTTATTATAAGCTTCAAGTTTGCCCTCTTGATTCTTCAAATAAACAGGTGTTTTAATATTATCAATCAAATCTTCCAAAATCTGTATTTTTTCATCTTTTTTAGACGATTGTGCCGTCAACTCCTCAATTTTTATCTGTTCTTTACTTAAATCGCGAAACCATAACATGTCGCAATATAAATTACCGTCCGCCCCGTTCACACGTGCACCGAACACATGAACACTGCGTTTTGTTGCCTTAATTGTAAACGTATCTTCAAATAAAATACCCTCTTCCTGCATTAACGCCACATATTTCTTAAATTTCAGCGCATCTTCCTTATATAAAACATTCAAAACATCATCAAAAGACGATTGCGTACCGTTTTTTAAATTGAGCATAACGGCCAATCTTCTTGAACAACGCTCTCGCACAAATTTACGCGGATCTTTGATGGCATCATCGGGATAAACAAATGCAAAATACCCGTCTTTAGAAGCAAAAATAGTTTCGGCATAGCGCTCTCTGTCGCGATTTAAAAAATAATTTTTTTTGCGTTGCCTTAAAAATTTAACCTTAAAATCAACGGCGGCCGCCGCCAATACCGTACATGCCACCAAAGAAATATATAAAACCGTTTTTAAAATATCTGCGTCCATTTGTCGTATCTGAAAAAAATGATTGTCACTGACCAAATTTTATATTATAAAGATTTTCTCGTAAATCATTTTTTTAACTAAAGTGTATAAATCATGTGGACTCTCGCTTTTGACACAACAACAAATTTTTGCAGTATTGCTTTATTCGAAGATAAAATTAAACGCGATTTATATTCTGCCGAGATGACTTTCGGACAAAGCGAAGCGTTAATTTTGCAAATTCAAAATATGTTGCATAAACACGATTTAAGCGTGCAAGACTTGGGGTTAACGGCTGTTTGCACGGGCCCCGGTTCTTTCACGGGTGTCAGGTCAAGTATTGCTGCAACGCGTGCTTTCGGTCTTACAAACAAAAAAATGGCTTTATGCGGCATAAGCGCCTTTGAAGCATACCTTCAGGCAACCAATTTATCTCAGGTCAAAGATTGCGTTGCCGTTATTATTGAAACAAAGCGTGAAGATTTTTATGTTGCCTGTTACGATGCCGACGGACATAAGCTTGAGGCCCCTAAAACGGCTCTTTTCGAAGATATCGTTCATGATTTACGAAACAAACATGTCACCTTTGTCGGCGACGGCGTGCAGCGTTTCTTATCAAAACAAACCGGTCTGCATATAGAGCATGCCTCGTTTGATATGCATCCCCCCGTTGACAGCTTAGCACTTGCGGCAATCGGTCGTTTTGAAAACCGAACGATTGATTTTCCGAAGCCTCTCTATTTAAAGGCGGCAGATATCTGTGCAAAATAAAAAAAAAACTGGAAATTTATCTTCTAAGGCTGTATTTAAAAGAACATATTTGACTTATAATCATAAGAGGTAAAAGTGACCAGATCAGAATTAATTGCTAAGATAGCATTAAAAAACCCGAATTTAACAACAAAAGACGTTGAAAAAATTGTACATGTCATTTTGCAAAGCATGGTTGATGCTCTTGCCGAAGGCAAACGCATTGAGTTCAGAGGTTTCGGTGCCTTTTCCGTACGCACACGCACACCGCGCACGGCTAAAAACCCCAAAACACTCAGTCTGGTTCATGTTGAAGAACGTCATGTTATACATTTTAAAACCGGTCGCGAGTTGCATCGCTTGTTAAACGCATAATAAGGAGACTAACATGAATTTTATCCGAAGCCTTATTAATCTTCCTGTTTTTATTTTGGTTATCGTGCTCGCCGTTATGAATGACGAATCGACGAACTTTGTTTTAAAATCATTTGACATTCGCATTACCGTTTCCGTCAGTGCGTTAATTTTAGCGCTCTTTTTTATCGGCTATTTCGTCGGACGTTTGGACGGTTTTGTTGCCAACGCCCCGTTGCGCGCAAAATTACGCGAACACAAAAAGGCCAATAAAGCCTTATATAAAGAGCACGACAAGCTCAACAAAGAACATGAAAAGCTTTCTTCAAATTTTTCACACTTAAAAGAAGATTTTCAACAATTAAAAATTTCAAAGCCAGGTCAAAGCAAAAGCTTTAGGGAAAAAATGTCCGGCTTTTTCAAATTTAAGAAAGACTGAAAATTTAAGGGAAAATTTTAAAAATGAACTGGTTTATCAATATCGTTCGCCCGAAGATTCAGAAAACAACACCGAAAGAAATTGCAAACAATATGTGGGTTAAATGCCCCAATTGCAATCAGATGTTGTTTTCAAAAGAACTGAAAAAATCTTTATATGTCTGCACTTCATGCGGTCATCATTTAAGGTTATATGTTGACAAGCGTCTTAAAATGCTTTTTGATGATGAAAATTTTACGCTTTTGGAATTACCCAAATTAATGGATGATCCGTTAAAATTTAAGGATTCTCAAAAATATACCGACCGCTTGAAAAGCAATCGAAAATCAACCGAAAATCAAGATGCTCTTAAAATTGCCACGGGGCAAATCGGTGGTGTCGAAGCGGTTGTTGCCGCCATGGATTTTTCTTTTATGGGCGGTTCAATGGGTATTGTTGTCGGTGAAGGCATCGTCAAAGCGGCCGAGCATGCTTTGAAAAACAAACTACCTTTTATTACCGTTGCATCTTCGGGCGGTGCGCGCATGCAAGAGGGCATTCTCTCACTTATGCAAATGGCAAGAACGACTGCTGCCATACATCTTTTAAAAGAAAAAGGATTGCCGTTTATTTCAATTTTGGCAGACCCGACAACAGGCGGTGTTTCCGCATCTTTTGCCATGCTTGGTGATATTAACATTGCAGAAACAGGCAGTTTAATCGGCTTTGCCGGTCAACGCGTGATTGAGCAAACAATCCGCGAAAAATTGCCTGAAAATTTCCAGCGTGCGGAATATTTGAAAGAACATGGTATGGTTGATATGGTTGTTGACAGACAAAACCTGAAAGAAGAACTTGCAAGAATCTTAAAAATCTTAACAAACAAAAACAAAGCTCTTGCTTAGATTAATTCTGACTATATCTGCTATAAAGTACCTGTTTTAAGCAGCTTGAAATATTTATATACGGACCCGTCCTGCACATTCCAACTGAAATCTTTTTTCATGGCATTAACTTTCATAGCATTAATCGTATCCGGTGTTTGATAGAAACAATGGAGTGCTTTATAAAGCGTATCGGCATAGGCATTTACATTGTTTTTTAATTTTTGCGCTTTCGTGTTTGAACCATACACCTTAACACCGCCTGCAAAAAACACATCCGTTCTGAAACCGTCCACACCGTTTTCAATGGTATCAACCAAGCCCCCTGTTGAAGTGGCTATCGGAAGCGAACCTTTTGCCATTGCCTCCATTTGCGTCAAACCGCAAGGTTCAAAATGAGATGGCATTAAATAGAAATCGGCGGCTAATTGTAAAGCATACGCAAACTCATCTTTATAACCTCTGAAAACAAATATACGCTCTGCGGCTTTCGGACTGATTTGATAAACCTTATCGCGAAATTCTTTAAGCATTTCAAAGAGTTTAACATCCCCTGCACCGCCCATGGCAATAATCGGAAATTCCGATTTTTCTTCTTTAATGCGTTCCAATGTTTTTAAAAAGGCCTCCGAAGCAATATCATAACCTTTTTGTTCCACCAAACGACTTGTCGCACACATAAAAGGTATTTTCGAAGCTTTTGACATCAATTTCGATAAATTCTGAAAAGCGTATAAATCAATTAAAGGCACAACTTCCTTTTTAAATTCGGCATTTATAGCCAATTCCGAAAGCAATCTGATGCACTCTTTTTTGTTATGCGTTTTGTTTTTAATGCTTTTTTCATCATAAATTTTAAAATCGAAATTTTTAAAATATTCATTGATGTGCTTAATTTTTACTTCATTCGGCGAAATAAGTTTTTTGGCGTAACCGTTTACAATACCGAAAAATGTACGGTGATTTTTTCTGATTTTTAAAATATCCCTGAAATCAAAGCCGAAACCCAATTCTTTTGAAACTTCTTCCATATAGTTTTTCGAAACGGCAACAACTCTGTCCGCCAAATGGAAATTGGACGATGCCTGATTATAACAATCATATACAATCAAGGTGTTTGTCGTGCGCGGATTACTGTTTTTTGCGGCAATGGCATGCTTAAAAATATCCACGGCATATTCTTCAAAAAGCCCGTTTAACAAACGTGCCGTATTTTCATAATCCCACCCCTGATAACCTAAATGATGCGCAATATGCACAATAGGCAGATTTTGAACTTTCAAGGCCGTTTCACGACTGATTTTACGGTCATCTGCTTTAAGCGGTGTTAAATATTTGCATAAGCCGCCGAGAGCACCGCTGTGCCAATCGTTGGCAACCAAAATATTCGGCATTCTTAAATTTTTCAACCCGCCTTTATGGCTTTCGCAAAGCAGTGTCCACACCGCTTTTGAAAAAAACGCAAACCGTTCAACCTCATTGATGTTGTATTTATTCAAAACATAACAACCGTCTTGCGTTGTCGGATTATTTTTGGCCGGATTGATACAAAAAAAGCGCTTATTTCTTAAAAACAAATAGCGCACATCATTCATATAACCCGCATATACCTCAACGGGATATTCTTCAAAATTATCATTTTCATCGGCAAACGCAACTGAAATCTGCCCGATTTTTTCAACTTCCGTCTGCTTGTTTTCGGCACCGCGATATATTTTGCCGTTCAAAAGCGCTTCTTTTTTACCCGTATTGCCCTCGTACATCGGCGTTACAATAGACAT
>JAGCOI010000111.1 GCA_017645485.1 Alphaproteobacteria bacterium
CAGAAGTTATACATGAATGCCTTTGATAATCAGCAACACGTCAACCTTTATAGGGAAATTAAGTCTTTACCATACTTGTGGTTAGTATCTTATGACGATTGTGATGAAATTCGCAAAATTTATGAACAACAACGCAATATATCATATAAATTAAGGTATACAGCTTGTATTAAGTACCTTGGCAAAGAGGCTATGTTTGCAAGCGACAATTTGATTGTTAATATAGATATAAACCCTTTAGAATATAAGAAAACAGCTTAACTCATTTCAACAATCTTTCGTTGGGCTTCGGTATCGTAAGCGATATAGCGTTGGGTAGTAGCAAGTGACGAATGACCAGCAAGTAATCTGACATCGTTCAATGTGCCGCCGACCAAACTTATATGCTTTGCCGCATTTGTAATAAAAGTTCTGCGACCGCTATGTGACGAACAGCCATTAAAGCCGATTGTTTTATATAAATGATAGAAAAAATTAACAATGACTTGCGGGGTCGTATGTTCGCCTCGTTCTGTTGCAATAATAGGCTTGTCTAAGCTGAAATACTCGTCCTTCTGCCTTTCAGCCAACAAATCAGACAGTAAAATTTTCAGCTCTTTATGCAGTGGTATAATACGACCTGAGTATTTACCTTTGCTTGCATTATTGCTTAAATTGATGACATCGGCAATTTTACCGTCAGAACTGCATAGCATAGACCAAACAAGCTTTGAAATTTCTTTGGCTCTCAGACCTTCTTTGAAGCTGAGCAGAAAAATAATTTTGTTGCGTAATGGGTAGCGTGTTGTTTCTAAATGCGCTAACGCTAGATTTTGCTGTTTGTCGCTTAAAATTTTTGCTTGCTTACCAATAGACATTTTGACCTCCAAACTTATTATAAATATCTGATTTTACAAATAAATTATAATGAGTTCGTACACAAGATCAAGAACAGAATGTTTCAAGCCATTGAAAAATAAGGACTTATTATAAAACATAAGTTCTATAATGAGTCGAGTGTTCAGACAGTTTTTAATAATTTTAAATGTAAGGAAAATCAGCTTAATTTTTTCGAGGGCTTATAAAATGAGAGAAACATATTACTTATGCTGCGATAAGAGAGCATATAACTTTGCCTTAAAAAATTATGCCGATATTCGTACTCAGGTCGCGTTTTGCGAAATACAAAAAGATAAAGATGCTGCAAGCTGGCTTATTTTTGAAAATATCGACAAGAGATTTTATGTTTTCGGACATTGTCGTACCGGCTATTTAAAAATGGAGCTCAGAAAATTTTTAACGATTTATCCTGAGAAGTTTGAAGGCTATTATATACCTTACAGAGCCAAAAAATCGCATCTTACAGGAAAGCCTTTAGAAGAATATATCGAAGGCTTTATCAACGATAACAACGATATTATGCTGATAAATTAGCGCGACTTTACCTGAAATAATCTTATTGACACGGTATAATTATTGTGTCGGCTTCATGTCTTATAGGGCATGGAGCCTTTTTTTATGCTTTATACATTAAAGAATCTTGTTATTGAATGACTCTAAGGCTTGCAAGTATCAAACATCTCTTGTAAACTGACTGCATTGTTAAAATTCATTAAAAGGCATAAAAATGAACGAAACGCAGCGTATGATTAATCAAGCTCTTTCTTTGCGTCAGCCGCAAACAGACAGCCTTGATATTTTGGTAAATATCTTAGAAAAGATAACTTTGGCTAAGAATATGGACACTTTAGAGGCTTTGCGTCTTATTCAAGAAGTGCGTCCGTCAGTCAAAGATTTTGAGCGTGCTTTCCCTTGTATATGCTTTGCGATTGCCACCGGTGTCGGTAAAACACGTTTAATGGGAGCAATGATTGCTTACCTTCATACTGAGTGCAAAATCAAAAATTTTATGGTCTTAGCGCCAAACTTAACGATTTATAATAAATTAAAAACGGACTTTACGCCAAACACAGCTAAATATGTTTTCCCTGGTCTTAATGCTTATGTCGGCACGCCACAAATCATTACAGGCGATGACTACGACCAAGTCGGCGGCTTGTTTGATAATCCTAATGATGACCGCTTGCGTATTAATATTTTCAACATTTCTAAAATTGATTCAGACAAAGACGCACGCGGTATGCCGAGAGTTCGTCGTATGGCTGAATATTTAGGGCAATCGTATTTTGAGTATTTGTCCGGCTTACAAGATTTAGTGCTGATTATGGACGAGGCGCATCGTTATCGTGCAAATGCCGGTATGGCGGCAATTAATGAGCTGAATCCTGTTTTAGGCATTGAGCTGACCGCAACGGCAAAGTCAACAGGCGCCAAAGGTAAGCCTTTCAGAAATATTGCTTATGAATATAATCTCGCTCACGCCATAAAAGACGGATTTGTTAAAAAGCCTGCTATCGTCGGACGCACAGATTTTAATAAAAATCAATATGACGAAGACACATTAGAAGACTTAAAAATCAAAGACGGCATTCAGGTGCATGAAAGTGTCAAGGCTGAATTGGCGGTTTATGCGGACAATAAAAAGGCACGCAAGGTTAAGCCTTTTATGATGATAATTGCTAAAGATATTGCTCACGCAGAAGCCATTGAAGCCAAAATAAAGAGCGATGATTTTGAAGAAGGACGCTATAAAGACAAGGTAATTGTTGTTAACTCTAAGCAAAACGGGGAATTAAAAGACGAAGTATTGCAGCGCTTATTGCAAATAGAAGACGCAGACGAACCGACCGAAATTGTTATACACGTCAATATGCTCGGCGAAGGTTGGGATGTGAACAATCTTTACACGATTGTGCCGCTCAGAACAGCAGATTCAAAAATTTTGGTAGAACAATCTATCGGACGCGGCTTGCGTTTGCCTTATGGCAAGTTGACCGGCGATGAAGCCATAGACCGTTTGCACGTTGTCGCGCATGATAAATTTGCTGATATTATCAAAGCTGCTCGCGACCAGTCCTTTGAATTTCAACAAGAGTATATTGATAACAGCGATAACGGCTTAGTAGGCAAAACTGTCGAAACAAGCATCAGTAAAATTGATGAAGAAGTGCAAAACGGCAATATAATTGTGCCGAAGCCACAGCCTAAACAAGCAACTTTACCAGTATTTACAAACGAAGATAATCGCAAAATTGGCGAAGCTGTTCGCGAGGCTATTGCTGAAACAGGGCGCTATGTTCTTAATCCCGAAGACTTGAAAAGCAAAGAAAATCAAGAAAAAATCGTTGAACTGGCAGAGCAGAAGCTCAAATATATGAAGTTGGAAAATTCGGAGCTTTCGCTAGAGGCAACTGTTGATTTGTCGCAAACGGCTAAAAATATGACCGACACAGTCATTAAAATGACGATTAATATCCCGAGAATTATCCAAACTTATCGCCAATTAAACAGTTTCAGCTTTTATGATTTTGATATAAACACGGCAGACTTTAACGGCTACAAGCCTGAATCTCAAAAAATGATAATTCAAGAAATTATCGGACATGGTCGCGATGAAATGCAAGCCGAATTTTTTGACCGTTATGAAGACATAACACACTATTTGCTTGTGCCTTTGGTCGATGAAACAATTGTTTCTTATCAAGAAAATGCCGATTTAATTCAAAAGCTCGTAAGACAAACGATTGACTATATCAACTCATATTCGGGCAGTGAGCTAAACACACGCAAAATTCTGTTTTGGAATGGTGCTGACATTGCGCATAAAATTATGCTGCAAATGAAAGCGCATTTATGTCCGGCTAAAATGGAATTAACTGTTAAAGTTGACAGCGACTATGGCACACAGACATCAGAATCATATAAAATGCTCGCAAGAGAGGGCGAAAAGCCGCTTGACTATCGTGCTTCTGTTCACGACAAATCTAAAATTAAAAATATGATTTTTACCGGCTTTAAGAAATGCCTGTTTGATAAGCAAAAGTTTGATTCGTCAACAGAGAAAGACCTTTCTGAAATTTTAGAAAATGCAAGCGAAGTCTTAAAATGGTTTAAGCCGAACAATGACAGGGCAAAAGAGATATTTAATATCAAATATCCTGATGATGAGCGTCAGCTTCACAATTATTACCCTGACTTTATCGTCGAAACAATCGGCGGCAAGTATATGATTGAAACAAAGGCTTCAAATCAAATGACGGACAAGACCGTATTAGCTAAGAAAGAAGCGGCTTTGAAATGGTGCGAAATCGCCACAGATTTTGAGAAAAAGCATAATGGCAAACCGTGGCACTATTTATTAATACCGGACAATACAGTAACCATTGACCGCAGCTTTGAAAAGCTTGTCAGAGATTATGAGGCAAAATAAGAAAGGTAAATAATGGACGCAGTTGTTGAACATACGCTATACGATTGGTTTAGAGATATATGGCTTCCGGCGGCAGGGGCGATATTAATACCGGTTGCTATTGCCTTCTTTACTTGGTGGTTTGGTGCAAGCCGTCTTGAAAAACAAAAGGAAATACAAGAACTACGCGAAAATCTCAACTTTCTTGTTTCCATATCTTTAGGAAGTATCAATGGACTGAATTTTTTAGCAAAAAGATTGCAATTCCAATTAGAAAAGGAGCAAAATGCTCTTAACATTATCAAAGGTGAAAACCCTGAAAAATCATTTAGATTTGATGACGTCTGTTTTGGTTTTGTTTATGATGATGTTTTCAAGGCTGTTTCTCTTGAAAAGTACGCACAATGTATTGATTATATTTCTCATTTTGTGTCAGATATTGTTTTAGTAAAAAGTCTTTTGAATTCTCTAGATGCTTATATAATGGAGCGTAATCATATTTTGTTATCACTGTCAAATTGTGAAGACCCAGCACAAAAGAGCGATAGGTATATTTCTTTTTTAATTGGCGATTATTTGGCTGTCAAAGGGTTATTAAATGATGTATATCGTATTACTTTACTTTTAAGAAATTTAATTGCAAATGCTGTCAAATTAAATTATGACATAAAAAAATTAAAGTTGGTACCGCAATGCTATAACAATGAACAGATGGATTTTATAAAAGAATCTGAAGAAGGTTTTACACCTCAAGCAAATCAAGAAGGAACTGAAAAATGACTGAGAAATTGACAAGATTAGAGTTAACATGGCCGGGGAAAGAGGATAGATTTAACCCTGAGCCGAGGATTTTGCTTGAAGACAAGGAAAAGTCATTTTCTTATGAGCCGACTGAAAAAGGAGCGGTTGAGCCAACGTATGATAATATGCTGATACATGGCGATAATTTGTTGGCATTAAAGTCGTTGGAGCAAGATTATACCGGCAAAGTCAAATGTATTTATATTGATCCGCCGTATAATACCGGCAATGCTTTTGAACATTATGATGACGGCTTGGAACATTCTATTTGGCTGTCTTTAATGCGTGACAGATTAGAAATTTTGAAGAGATTACTTGCAGAAGATGGAAGCATCTTTATTCAGTTAGATGATAATGAAATACATTATTGCAAAGTGCTGTGTGATGAAATATTTGGAAGAAATAATTTTATAACAAATCTTATATGGCACAAGAAACGTGGTAAAGATAATTCTTCAAGATATTTTAGTATAACGCATGACCATATTTTGGTCTATGCAAAGGATGC
>JAGCOI010000112.1 GCA_017645485.1 Alphaproteobacteria bacterium
CTAAAGCTTCCGGCTTTAGGCGTTTCCCTTTGCAATAAGGGCAGGGGCTTGCAGATTGATAACGGGATAATTCTTCTCTGACTGCAGGTGATTCTGTTTCTAAAAATCGGCGTTCCATATTAGGAATAACGCCCTCAAACGGACGATTTGTTTCAAAGCGCGTGTAATAAATCGGTATATTCTTTGTGCCGGAACCATATAAAATGACGTCTTTGGCAGATTGGGGCAAATCTTTCCAAGGTGTTTTGGTTGAAATATTTAAATAATCAGCCAAACTGTCAATCATTTGGGTATAAAAAGAAGATTTAAAACCATACCACGGCTCAATAGCACCTTGCGCAATACTCAAATTTTCATTAGGTATAATTAAATTCGGATCCATGTATAAACTGGCACCCAAGCCGTCACAATGCGGACAAGCGCCCGATGGATTGTTAAAAGAAAAAAGGCGCGGTTCAATTTCTTCAATTGTAAAACCCGAAACAGGACACGCAAATTTTGAAGAAAATATTTTACGTTCACGATGTTCGGTAAAATCAATAAACAACAAACCGTCTGACAGTTTCAAAACCGTTTCCACAGAGCCCGTTAAGCGGTCTTTGATACCTTCCTTAATAACAAGTCTGTCCACCACAACTTCAATATCATGCTTTTGATTTTTGTTTAAATCGGGCAACTCGTCAACGGAATACATTTGTCCGTCAATATTAAGGCGTTGATAGCCTTGTTTTTGAAGCGTTTCAAATTCTTTTTTAAATTCGCCTTTTTTAGCTCTTGCAATCGGTGCAAGTAAAATGATTTTTGTGCCGACTTCAAATTCTAAAATTTTATCAACCATTTGTGAAACGGTTTGGGCTTCAATCGGTTTACCCGTTGCAGGAGAATAAGGCGTTCCGGCGCGTGCCCATAATAAGCGCATGTAATCATAAATTTCGGTAATCGTTCCGACCGTTGATCGCGGATTATGAGATGTTGTTTTTTGTTCAATGGAAATGGCGGGCGATAAACCTTCAATGGAATCAACATCAGGTTTTTTCATCAAATCCAAAAATTGACGTGCGTATGAAGATAAGCTTTCAACATATCTGCGTTGACCTTCGGCATAAATCGTATCAAAAGCTAAAGACGACTTACCGCTGCCGGATAATCCGGTAATAACAGTCAGTTTGTTTTTGGGAATATTGATATCTATATTTTTAAGATTATGTTCCCGCGCGCCTTTAATTTGTAAGAAAGTATCGTCTGCCATCATATTTCCTTTTTTAGCAATATAATAAAAGCCGTTTACAAATACAATAAAAAATTTTTTTAAAGAAGATGTTATTTTTTTGTTGAAATAATTTAATTTTTTGGCTATATTTAAAGATGTAAATATATTATTAACTTTTATTCTTATGACAAAAAAAGATAAACAGAACATGAGACATGCCAGAGCAGAGGCATTCCGTAACAGAATTACCATCTCATCCGAGAGAGCTGCAGCTATCAGAAGTTTACTGAGTAAGCACGATTATGACGAAGGTGACCGCCAGAGAATAAACATTCTTTTGAGTAAGGTCAGCTTGGCCAGCGGTTGTGAACAGGAATACGGC
>JAGCOI010000113.1 GCA_017645485.1 Alphaproteobacteria bacterium
GACAAAAACACAAACCGCAACAATCTTGACCGCTTTGACCGACATTACAATTACCTTGAGCATTTTTACCGTTGTATAACACCCATCCTTTACCGGCAACAATACTCTCACATCCTTCGGCACTTTCATACTTGTTATACTCTATGTCATAATAACCGGTCCCATCAGATCTTCCCTTGCCGGCAAAATCGGAACACAGTTGAACATCACATCTGTTACCGTTCGGAATATAACCGGTTTCACATTCCCAAGAACCGATATATGTACGTTTTTTGCCACAGGCATTGCATTCTGTTTCATGTCCTATTGCGAAATCCGGCACATAAACATTATCAGGACAATTCGGTTCACAACTTGCGTATGACTTACCGTCACAACATAATCCTTCCAGTTTACCATATGCCCCGGCACTTATTTTGCCGTCTTCCGCATTACCCGAAACAAACTTACAATTTGCGGGAAGTTCGCATTTACATTTATAACATACTTTGCCGTCACCCTTATCTACCGCCTCTTTTTTCCATCCCGGCGCCGTATTGCCCGTACTTCTGTAGCAATCATCAAGTTTATATGTTTCAGGCGATATATGTGTTGTCGCATCAGGTCCTTCAAATTCATTTTCATTGGCATTACAATCAACGGAGATACATCTGTATCTTCCGCCTTCCAAAATTTTTCTATAACCTGCTTTACATTTCCAACTTAAAACAACTGTTTTTTGAATAACATTATCACCTTTTTGGCAACTGCAGATTCTTTGTTCCGTTTCATCCGGCTCCGCATTTTCAGGAACCTCTACCGCATCAACGCACCCTGTTTCTTCACACGTATTGCAAACTTTCGTTTTGGTACACAAACTGCTTCCCGACTCTTCTCCGTCAGGACATACTTCGTTTTCCTGACATGTCACCACATCCAAACATCTTACCCTGTTCGGATTTAACGGACAAACCACATAATCGGCACACTCCGTTACGGAGTTTTTAAATCCTAACGCTTTACACTGTGCTTTATTTGCATCCTCACTTGCCGTTCTACCCGTTTTTTCGGCAATTAACCCTTCGCATCCGCTATAGTTGATATAACCTGCACCGCAAAAACATTGATAACAATCTTTCACATTTCCGGGCACCTTAACAGGCATACAATCCATACCTTCGGGTATCTCTTCAAAATCAAGTAAACCGACCTCATTGCATGTCCACTTCGGGCAATTAAACAAACCCACGTCAAAAGGACACGCCACACAATCTTCTCTGCCATTTAACTTATTTTTCTCTAAAGTATAGCCAAGTTTAACACAATTATTCCAGTTGTCCTCAACACAATAAGGTGAAACGGGCGAATAAACCTGCGGACTGTTATCAAATCCGCGAAACACCGAAGGCGAATACTGATTAACAATATCAACAATCTCCGCATAATCAATACTATTCGTCTGCGCATATCCAGCAAAAGAAAACAGCATTAAAAATAAAAACAGTTTCATAGCCTTGGCCCTTTAATCAGATATATCTGTCTTATGGTAGCACGATTTATAATGACTTTCAATATAAAAACCCGTTTTTTTAGAAAACGTCACAAAAAGTTAATAAAAACTCGGTTTGCTTTCCGGTTTTTTCTCATCCGATACTTTTCGGACGGCCACCACTTTTTGAAACATACGTGCGCCGTAAGTTTTTTTATCCCAAACAAAATGGTTGTTATGAACGGCATAATTTTTAATCGGCGTTTCCCATAATTTTTCAATAAAAGGAAAACACAAGCGATTAAACGGTTTTAAGATAAAGCGCAACACATTGAAATCCGAAGGTTTGTTATAATCGATAAAAATAGCTTTTCCGCCTTGTTTAACGGCATCTAACGCATTATTTATAACTTTACGTCTTGAAACTTCCGGCAATTCATGCAACAACATAAAACAAATCACCGCATCATATTTTTTGCTCAACGGTTTTCGAGCATCATGCAATTCGAAATCAATTTTTTTATCTATCAACTGATTTCTGGCACGATTTAACTGTTCCTGAACAACGTCTATAACCACATATGTACCGTATCTGCCGATTTTATCGGCTGTTTTTTGCATTTGCGAACCAAAGGTACAACCTATTTGCAAAACATTGCTGTTTGTATCAATATCCTCAAGCATTTCTTCCACGAGTTTCTTTTTAAACCCGCACGAAATCAACGCCTGAACGCGGTCATCATCCATCAATTGTCCTATTTTTCCCTTATGATACATAAACCCGTACAATTCACTCACATACAAGGGTTCTTTTACAATTTTAGAATTTTTAATTACATTTGCTTTACCTGAGAGCATTTTTTTCTCCTATAATCCCGCTTCTGCCGGTGTGATATACCCTTTTTTAACGGCTTCCATCACGGCACCTGTTCTGTTTGTTACCCCGAGTGTTTTTAAAATAACCGTCACATGCACTTTAACCGTTCCTTCGGTCAAACCGAGTTCATAAGCAATCAACTTATTGGGTAACCCTTTGGCAATACCTCTTAAAACATCAATCTGCCTCGGCGTTAACTTTTTGGTTCTTACTTTCGGATCTGTCGCAACCGTTGCCTCTTTCAAGTTTTGAAAATCAAGCGCCATCTCGGCAGAAACGGAAGCCTCATCCAATAAAGCTTTCGGAATATACACGCCGCCTGCCAACACCAAATGAATGGCTGAAAGCATTAAATCATTCGATGATGATTTCGGAATATATCCCGAAACCCCCATTTCAATTGTTTTTTGAACAATTTCTTTATCAAACACGGCCGAAACCACAATAATCGGTGTATCTTTAAGCGTTTCGTGAATTTTGCTCAGTGCCGCAATCGAATTTGCACCCGGCATAGCCAAATCCGTCATAATCAAATCGAAATGCTCTTTTTTGAGTATATCAAACAATTCCTGATAATCTTTAACGGCGGTAATATCAGCTTGTGGAAAATGTGATTTCAAAACAAGCTTCAAACCTTCCAAAAACAATTCATGATCATCTGCAATCAATATATTCATTTCTTTACCTCCAGTCACCGCAAAAAGCCTGCCAGCAAGACAACGCGGCAATCGCCGCTGTTTCCGCGCGCAAAATTCTTTTACCGAGCGTCACGCTTAAAGTATAAGGTAATTTTTCCAAAATTTCCAATTCTTTTTTCGAAAATCCACCTTCCGGCCCGACAAGCAGTGCCACCGGCTCTTTTAACTCGGACGCAACAGCGGAAAAAACCATACCCTTACCTGTTTCATTCAAATAGATTAGCTTACGGTTTTCGGGCCATTGTTTTATCATCTCATCAAAAGACACCGTTTTTAATAACTCGGGCACATCTTGGCGTCTTGATTGCTCTGCCGCCTCCGTAATCTGAAGTTCGGCCCGTTCTCTTTTTACCTGAATTTTCGTTGCATATTCGGTTTGAACGGGCATAATTTTAGAAACACCCAATTCAACGGCCTTTTGCAAGACAATATCCGTATTTTCTTTTTTAAGCGGTGCAAAAACAAGCCATATATCAGGAGATTTTTCAAAATCATACACTTTTTTTTGAACTTGAAGCGTCAAACTTTTTTTGGATATATCTGCCACAACGCTTCTAAATTCGCCGTTTTGCCCGTCAAATAAAAATACCTCATCTCCCGATGTCAACCGCATAACGTTTTTTAAATAATGTATTTGTGCATCACTCGGAACATATGATACATTCTCATATAAAATCTCATAACTAAAAAGTCTTATTCGATTTTTTTTGCTCATAACGTAAAATTTTCTGCATAACTTAAAATCTCGAATGTATTATATTCAAAGATGTGTTAATGAATACATAACATTTAAAATTTTGTGAGGGAAAAATGATTATTACCATAGATGGTCCTGCGGCCGCCGGAAAGGGAACCGTTTCTAAAGTTTTAGCCGATACTTATAAACTTGCTTATTTCGATACGGGCATGATTTATCGCGCCGTCGGTCTTGATATGGTCTTATCCGGTTTTGATTTACAAGACGAAGAAAAGGCTTTTGAAATTTCAAAAAATATGACTTTTGAAAAAATGATGTCTTTATCAACACACAAAGACTTTCGTTCGGACATCGGCGGTCAGGCGGCATCTAAAGTTTCCGCCATGCCCAAAGTCAGACAGGCACTTCTTAAAATGCAACAAAATTTTGCCCTCTCGCCCGTTTTTGCGGATGGCACGCCGGCAAACGGTGTTATCTATGACGGGCGCGATACCGGAACGGTCGTTTGCCCTAATGCCGACCTTAAATTCTTTTTAACGGCTTCAAGCGAAGTACGTGCCATGCGCCGCTTCAAAGAATTCGAAGCCAAAGGCATTCAAACCTCATATCAAACCGTTTTAGAAGATATGATTGCTCGTGACAAACGCGATTCCGAACGCGCGAGCGCCCCGATGAAACCGGCAGATGATGCCATCATCATTGACACATCCGATATGGACGCGCAAACCGAAATCAATGTTATATTAAAAATCGTGCAAGAGCATTTTGGTTTTTAGATGTCTTTTTCACAATAAAAAAGCAGCCCTTTTTCAGGCTGCTTTTTTAAGGGTTGTTTTACGTAATTTTAATTATTTACGTTCCACTTTTTTCATTTCTTCGGGCGCTTTCTGAACGTGGTGTATCTGCTCGGTAACGGGCTTATACACCGTTTGTTCAAATTTGCTCGGTGTTTCCCACACACAATCACAAATCGTCAACCCCAAGCTTCTCAAAGCTGTCTCCGTCGGCAAGAACAAATCTTTACCGGCATCTGTTTTTTGCCCTGTGTGTGCAAAACCGTTGACCGTACCGTGACTGTCTATCAAAACACTGCCGATAACCAAATCTTGAACATTCGTATCAACGATAATTTCAGAACCTTTATCGTCACTATATCTGTAACCTAAAATTTTACCGCTGTTATCGATATAGTTTTCAGAACCGTTATCAAAGGCTTCAACATCCAAAAGTCCGAGTGTCATAAAGCCTTTTTCACCGGTCTTCGGCAATTCAATGTTCAATGAAAGCGGTGTATATTCTGTCGGCGTGTCAAGCATAATCAAAGCCGTATTTTTGCTCGGGTTCACTCTGACTGCGCGACCGCTCAGTTCTTTGCCGTTAATCGTTCTTATTTTATAAGTGTTGTACTGATTGTCAACCAAATCGGCCGATGTCAGCACAAACGAATCGGAAACAATCAAGCCTGCACCTTTTTTACCTGAAACGTTTGAAATTTCAACAACCGATGCACGTACTTTATAAAGATTTTCAGGCGTTAAAACATCGTACGGGGCACGCGTTGTAATACACAAACTGTCAAACGCTTTAATATCCGTATCCACCCACGTATCATCAACAACCGTGCAATTACCGTCCGAAATAATACCGCCGTTTTCATCAATACATCCTTCCAAGAAAATATTCTCGGCCGATGTGCCGGCATCTTCCGTTATAACGGCACACGGTTCGGGTTGTGCACAAGGCTGTTCAACACATTCCACAGGTTCAACCAAACACGGTGGCAAAATCTGTTGTTCAAAAGCCGGACATTCGACAATATTTGCTTCAGGCCTTGTAATTTCGCATTGTTTTGCTTCATAAAGCGGCTCTGCAAACTTACATTTTGCCGGATCCAAAGCTCTTTCTTCATCAATTAAGGCATCTCTTTGTGCCGTTAATTCCTCGGGTGTCAAACGAACGGATAATTGTTTTTCAAACCCGCGTGCGGCTTGCAAATTGCTTACGGCATCGGCAAAAGCTTCTTCAATCAAAGCAATTTCACCACGTTCATTAACTATCTTAAGATCGGCATAACCTGTGGTTTCACCTTCCCACACAATCTTTGTTTTCGTCGGATTCGTTAATTTCCAATGAACGGTCATTTCCGAAGAACCGGAACGTTCATTTTTTGCTTCGGCTTTTTTATAATCGTATCCGTCGCACACATTCATAAAGAAGTCCGTAATTTCTGCCGTCAAAACATATTCGGGCAAAGGTGTCGGTGTTTTTTCCAAGCAAATATCTTCAGGCATTTTGACAATATTATAACAATCACCCGTTGTTTGCTCGAAAATTTCAATAAAGTTCATATCCTTTTCCATCACGCGTCCGCGATTTAACACGGCTTCTTTATCATATCTTCTGCAACCGAAAATACGGAAACGATAATTACCCATTTTGTTTTTAATCGAATTTTCATCTTCCGATAAATTGAAGTCAACATGGTCCAAATAAATCGGTGCCAATGCGCAACAATCTCTGGCCATTGCCTGAACCACATAGTCATTATATGTAATGGCATAATTGATAAGCTGCGGTGTTTCGCAAACGGGGCAAACAGGTGCCGGCTCAACAACCGGTGCCTCTGCAGGCTTTTGTTCCTTACATTTTTTGCACGGCCCCGTATCAATCAAAGCGCCGTTTGTATAGCATCTGTCGCACGGCCCCGTATCAATTAAAGGCCCTGTTGCATGACAATTTTTACACGGTCCGCCCGGAAACAGACTGCCATCTTTATCCGAAGCATTAAACCAAGAGGTCAAAAATGACGAATCCGAAGACGCACCAATCATCTTGTCATATGCGCTTCTCGTCATCACCTGAGAAGTTCTCGGCGGCACATACGCAGGTCTCGGCCCTACGGTATTTCGCGCAGATATTTTTACCGGTTTTTCCGCTAAAGTATTTTTGGTCACGAAGAAATGTCTCTTACTTGCCTGATGACGTCTTGCCATCATATCGCGCACACTTCTGTTGTATTGTGTCGAAGATTGAGCATCGGCATTTTGCGCCACAAAAGCGCAAACAAGCGCCGTAACGCTTAACAACAACATCAAAAATTTAGACGGCTTCAAATTTCTCATGAACGTAACTCCTATTCTTCTCGCATCAACGTTGGTCTTCTGTAACCGAGCGCTTCCGCTACGTGCATTTTAAGCACTTTGTTTTCATTTTGCAAGTCCGCAATCGTTCTTGCCAACCGTAAAGTGCGGTGATAACCGCGTGCCGATAGCTTAATTTTACCGGCAAAATCAATTAAAAGCTGACGAGCGTCTGCTTCTAATTGCACAGCATCTTCCAATACATCTCCATATAACTGAGAATTGGTTAAAAGATGTTTAATACCGAGTGATTCAAAGCGTTCTTTTTGAATTTTTCGCGCTTGAATAACCCGATTCAAAACTGTTTTTGATGTCTCTCCCTTTTCTTTTTCAAAAATATCCCATGGTGTCACGGGAGGCACATACACATGCAAATCTATCCTGTCCAACAGCGGTCCCGAAATTTTAGACTGGTATTCCGCGCCGCATTTCGGCGCTTTCGGGCATTCCTGACCATGTTGTCCCAAATAGCCGCATTTACAAGGATTCATCGCGGCAATAAGCTGAAAATGCGCCGGATAAGTATGATGATATTCCGCACGCGAAACGGTAATTTCCGAATTTTCAAGAGGCTGTCTCAAAGCCTCTAAAGTTGCCCTGTTAAACTCAGGCAATTCATCTAAAAACAACACACCGTTATGCGCAAGCGAAATTTCGCCGGGTTTGGCTTTTTTGCCGCCACCGACCAGCGCGGCCGTCGAAGCATTATGATGCGGTGCACGATAAGGTCTGTTAAAATCCAATTCGCCGTTTTTAATTTCGCCGGCAACGGAATGAATAATACAAGTTTCCAAAGCTTCCTCGGCCGTCAAAGGCGGTAAAATCGTCGTCAGTCTTGAAGCCAACATTGATTTACCCGAGCCGGGCGGACCGATCATCAACA